>CADBKS010000249.1:4042-6237 GCA_902795255.1 uncultured Chloroflexota bacterium | reverse complement strand
ATCTGCTCAAAAGCAAGGCGAAACCTTTTGTTGTGTTTGACAGTTATCTGTCAGAATTGAACGTTCCGGCGATGGTCTTCTGCAACGGAGTGTACGGCATGTACGAGGCGACGCGCTATCTGGTCGATAACGGTCACAGGGAGATAGCGTACCTGTCAGGACTTCGAAACGGACTGTTTGAGCACTGCCGTTACCAGGGATATGTCAACGGTCTTCTTTCCATGGGGATAACAGTCAATCCGAACCTGGTACGTTTCGTGGATTTCTCTTTGGAATCTGGCGAACAGGCTTTTGATGAGCTGATGGACAGGAACGAACAATTTACCGCGATTCTTTGTGAAAGCGACCTGCTCGCTGCCGGCGTTTACAGAAGCTGCGGAAAACGGAACATCCGGATTCCAGATCAGCTTTCGGTTGTAGGATATAACAATTCGGTGGTTTCCCAGCTGCTGAATCCACAGATGACTTCTGTGGATCAGAATCTGGATCAGATGGCGGATGAGGCGCTTACGATGCTTGTGAGACAGATCCACGGGGAAGTGCTGGTAGACCATGTGAAGATGGTTCCATCGTCATTGATAAAACGGGAGTCGGTTCGGTCTATTTAGTGTCAGGGAGAGAATCTATGGAAAACGAAAAACGAGAAAAAATCATTCTGGACTGTGATCCTGGAATGGACGATTCCGCTGCGATCATTATGGCGGCAAAATCTTCCAGAATAGAACTGCTTGCGGTAACGACTGTCAGCGGCAATTATCCGGTGGAAGTCACGTCCGAAAATGCCCTGAAAGTCTTGGAAATGCTGAAAATCGACCGGATACCCGTGGCTGCCGGCATGTCTCATCCGATGACGCGGCCGCGGCCCAGGGATCCTTTTACACATGGCAGTGACGGGCAGGCCGAAAACAATCTCCCGGCACCTTCGTTGAAACTTTCCGGAGAACATGCGGTGGATCTGATCATAAAAACGGTCCTCGAGAACCCTAATGAGGTGACCATTGTATGTACGGGACCTCTTTCGAATGTGGGAATGGCCCTTACCAAGGCGCCTGAGATCATTCCCTTGATCAAACGGATTGTGGCCATTTCCGGTATGTTCGGATTAAACGAATCCGCTTACCTGAACGCGACGGGCGATACTCCGCAGAGCGAGTGGAATGTATATGTGGATCCGGAAGCGGCTGATATCGTATACAGATCCGGGACAGACTTTTACGCGATCGGGCTGGATGTGGCCACGAATTCTTCTGTTGATTTCACGCCTGAAGATCTTGAAGCTTTTCATACAAGTACGCGCCCGGAAGCCGTGTTCCTAGATCAGGCGATCCGGTTTACACATAACCGCGGTTTCGACGCTTACTGTGCGGTAATCGACTGTATGGCTGTAAGTTTCGTAATTGATCCGACACTTGCGGAATGGAAAAAATTCCATGTCGGTGTTGAAACGAAAGACGGTCTGACACTCGGCATGACGATCCGTGACGGGCGGCATCATTTCGTCTGGGAGGATCTTCCCCTGATCAATGTAGCTGTCACGGCCGACTATACCCGGACGCTGAAGCTGATTCGCGACCTGATCCTGCAGTAAAGGAGAGCCAGATGACGGTGAATGAGGCGATATATATTGCGGGCCCGGAATGTTTTTACATCAATGGGAATCAAAAGCTGAAGGCTATGCGGAGCGCGGTGGAGGTGCACGGGATGCAGGTAACGCTTCCGAATGATACGCCGTTAAAACTCGACCATGAGGATCTGAGGCTGAATGCTGATGCCATTTTCGACAACTGTGCCGACAGTATGAACCGTTCGACCGGGATCATCTGCGATCTGGAGTATTACCGGGGGCCGGAACCGGACGGCGGCAGCATCTTCGAGATCGGGATGGCGTACGCGCTCGGGATCCGCTGCTACGGATATACAAGGGATAAACGGGATATCTGCTGGAAGTATCAGGGTTTTACAATGAAGGACGGAGTTCCGTACGACCGTAAAAACAGACCTCTCCCGAATTATGATCTCCCATTTTCACCGAATGTGATCGGATCAACGAAGATCATACAAGGCAGTTTTTATGACTGTCTGGAG
Source organism: uncultured Chloroflexota bacterium (assembly GCA_902795255.1). The sequence continues at coordinate 4,152 of CADBKS010000249.1, read as the reverse complement.
GCGTATATAACGGATCTGGAAGAGGAACGAAAATATGGTTCCAAACCTTTTATGAGATCCGGAAATAAAAAGGCAGTCCGGTATGACAAGCCGGTTGTATATCTTGCAAG
>CADBKS010000249.1:0-4009 GCA_902795255.1 uncultured Chloroflexota bacterium | reverse complement strand
CGGTTGTATATCTTGCAAGTCCTGAACGGTATTCTCCGGATCGTGCCGGGTTTTACGAGAAACTGAGACAGTATTGTATGAAAAAGGGGCTTCACCTTCAGACTCCTTATGAGGTCGGTGGGCAAACTGATGAGGACCCGTACGCCCGGGCTTACAGAATATTTCAGCATAACCAGCAGAATGTCAGGGACGCCGATATCGTACTAGCCAACCTGAACGATTTTCATGGCTGGGAACCGGAAAGCGATACATCATTCGAATGCGGTATGGCATTTCAGCTGGGTAAGAAACTTTACGGCTATATGGACGATGTCAGGATTATGAGAGAGCGGGTCCCTAATATGGGAGAAAAGTACGCCTGGCGGGATATCTGCGGATGCAATACAGAGAACTTCGATTATCCGCTGAACCTGATGTTCGCATCTTCAATGAAAACCATTTATTCTGATCCGTATGAGGCAATAGACAGAATCGTCTCGGATCTACATGTCGATTGAAATTGACATGGCTACCGTGAAATCCTGGGATCGTGACTATACCGGATTCGTTGAATAATGATAACGGGAAAATTGAACACCTAAACTGCTGCTGTTGAACACCTTTTTCGCTAGATTGGCAGATGAAGGTATTATTAGGGATGATGATCCTGTATGGAATTGCTCCATTTATAATTTCTTCACTTTCTGAATCTTACTTTTTACTAACTTCATTGTTATCAAAGTCGGATTGAGGCAGCCAATGTCTTAGACCATTAATAATTATCAAAAATAAACAGCCCTAATTTAATGTTCATTTTACATTGACAATTGGAATGAAATATATTTCTAAAATAAACCTCATTAAAACCGGAATGAATTCTTGACAATATCTGACATATTACACGGCAAAGATTACCATATTTATTTAGCAAGAATCACTGTAAAATGTAAAAATCAATAGAACTGTATCTGTCGAAGGAGGTAGTATGCAGTTTTTAGGTACAGCTGCCGCGGATGTTCTGCCGGGGCCGCTTTGTGATTGCCCTATATGTCAGGATGCAAGACGGGATCCCCAACACGGACGTCTGCGAAGTATGTTTTTGCTGGATGATGAGAACCTGATCGATTGCGGTCCCGATTTTGCTGCTGCGGTTATGAGACATGGTTTGAGCCTGTCCGGATTGAAAAATATTTTTCTGACCCATACCCATGAAGATCATTTCTGCGCATCAAATGCTGCTCTGCTGCGTATGTCCCGAACAAGATCGGATATACCCATTGATTTTTATCTGTCAGAAATGGCATTTGCTTCGATAATGAAGAAGGCAGAATTCTATTCCCGTGAATTCAATACTGAGGAAAGCATCCGTGCTCTGTCGGAAGGCTCGTTGCGGCTTCATCCGGTGAAAGCCGGAGAGACATATCTCGCCGGAGGATATGAAGTCCTGCCGGTAAATACCACGCACAGAGCTTCTCCAACTGAAACAGCGATCAATTATTTATTTAAAAAAGACGGACATTCCATCCTTTATGCCTGCGATACCGGTTACTATATTCCGGAATCTATTCAGTTGTTGGAAGGCAGCAGACTGGATATCCTGGTCATGGAAGGCACCTGGGGAAACCGGACCGATAAATCGACAACGTCTCACCTGAATGCTTATGCTTTTGTAGATCAGCTTGAGATTTTCAGAAAGCATAATATTATACGGGATGATACAAAAGTATTCTGTACGCATATCAATCACAAGCACGACCTGAACCATGATGCTTATCAGGAATGGTTTCGAGAACATACAGACTACAATGTGCAGGTAGCCTATGACGGCCTCCAGGTGGATTGGATCTGATAACGGCATTCTGGTCATTACCAGCAGCTTTAATGTCGAAGATAAGGCTAGAATACGGATGATGAAATTCATGGAAGACAATTTGACAGAATACAACGGAATGCTTGGCGCATAGCGCCGGGCAGAACAGGAGGGAAATGCTGTATCCTGCACAGACGCAATCAAGGCAGTGTATATCATTGAACGGTATCTGGGATTTCACGCTTCTTGAGGAGCAAGAGCCGTACGATCCCTTTTCGGCTATGGAAAACGGACTGCCTATGCCGGTGCCCTGTTCCTATAACGATATTTACGAAGGCCGGAAATTCCGGGATCATGTAGGAAAAGTAGTATACGAACGAACTGTTGAAATGGCGCTTCCGCCTGAAAAAAGCTGTGTGTACCTGAATTTTGAAAGCGTTACGCATTCCTGCAGGGTGTTTTGGAACGGCAGTCTGCTCGGATCCCATAAAGGCGGTTTCCTGCCGTTTGAATTTGATATTACAGACCGGATCAGGCCTGGAACGAATCGCCTGACCGTGATTGCTGATAACGTCATTGATCATACGACGCTTCCCGTCGGAACGATTCAGGAGAGATCTTTTCCGGGAACAGAACCGCAGCTGATGGACTTCCCGAATTTTGATTTCTTCAACTACAGCGGAATCATGCGTCCGGTTTCCCTTATGATTATGCCCGAACATCATATCGACAGGATCATGGTATTTGGGACGGCAGAGGGACGATTCAGTTACAAGATCGAAACGAATGCTCCGGGGACCGTTTATGCAGAGATTCGTGACGGAGAGAAAGTCCTGTGGGCCGGTTCTGAAATTGAAGCAGAAGGCAGCCTAGCCGGCGTCACACTATGGAGTCCGGAAAAACCGAAACTGTATGATTTATGTGTGACGTTTACCGGTTCAGACGGTTCAGAGGATCATTATACGGAGTCATTCGGCTTCAGAACCATAACGATTCGTGACTGCGGTCTGTATCTGAACGGGAAACGGCTCTATCTGAAAGGTTTTGGAAAACATGAGGACGTACCGGTCTTAGGAAGAGCGCTGTCAGATGCTTATAACGTGAAAGATATTGCTCTGATGAAATGGATGGGTGCCAATTCCTTCCGTACAAGCCATTATCCCTACAGTGAGGAAATGCTCCGCCTGTGTGACCGGATGGGGATCCTCGTTATAGATGAAACGCCCGCGGTCGGGATGCATACCACCTTTACCGCCACGGGTATGCGTGTGGATGTGAAAGAGAAGACCTGGGATACGCTGCAAACAATGGACCATCATCAGGAGGTTCTGCGGGACCTTATCGCCCGTGATCAGAATCATCCCTGTGTCATCATGTGGAGCGTTGCCAACGAACCGGCAAGCGAAGAACCCGGCGCGTATGCGTATTTCGCTCCTTTATTTGACTTTGTTCGCCGGACAGATCCGCAGCACAGACCGGTAACCTTCGCTGCTCATGGGGAGGCTGAGGTCGATACCGATGAGGTTTCACCGTTATGCGATGTGCTGATGCTGAACCGTTATTACGGCTGGTATCACGAGGAAGGAAACCTCGAGGCGGCGGAGGCATTGCTTTCGGACGAACTGGACCGCTATCATGAAAAGTACCCTGATAAACCGGTCATGCTCAGTGAATTCGGAGCTGATGCGGTAGCCGGCTTTCATGACACAACGCCGCTGATGTTTTCCGAGGAATTTCAACGGGAAATGATCAGGGTTTACTGCGAAGTTATGGACCGGAAGGATTATATCTGCGGTGAACATGTCTGGAATTTTGCTGATTTCGCCACTGCCGAATCCGTAAAACGTGTCCAGGGTAATAAAAAAGGTGTGTTTACCCGGGAGAGAAAGCCGAAACTGGCGGCATGGTATCTGAAGGAAAGATGGCATAAAAAATAGTTTCGTATGAAAAACTGAACGTATTGGATTTCGTTTCGGCCGGGGGACGGCAGGCTAGACGATCAGCCTCCGATCCGGAAAACACAGGACAGCGGAAACCGGTGGATCTTTATTCCGGCAGGAACCTATATTATCAGCTTTCCCCTGCTGAAGATATCCGAATTTCAAAGGAAAAACTGGCCCGAGTTTTTGCGACCTACTGGCCAGTGGATTTCTGAAATTCGCAGAGCGGTCAGAAATGTTCTGAGAAGGTGTGTGGTTTATGAATGTCTACGATTTTGAT
>CADBKS010000248.1 GCA_902795255.1 uncultured Chloroflexota bacterium | reverse complement strand
CACATATTCAGGTCCGGCAGCATGCTCCCGATAAGCATTATGCTAAAGCTCTTCGGCTCCACCTGCTTAGCAGGTGGTTTTCTCTACCATGAATAAAACGCGGGAACGGCAGATCACCGTTCCCGCGCATACTGTCATCCGGGCCGGAAAGATCCGGCTTTCGGAGCAGCCTTATTTGACATTATAGAACTGCACGAGCTTCATCGGGAAGAGATCTTCACTCAGTGACGCGCTCCGGGTGCGGGGCGTTCCGGCCTCCGTCAGTTCAAAGGTGACGGACCGCGCCCATACGGCCAGACTGTCCGGCCGGACGGTTTCCCCGGCGGCCGGATAAAGGAAATGATCCGTCCGGACGAATTTGGTATCTTCAGTCACCTCCGGGGTCCCGTCCGCATCGAACGAGACGCTGTTTCCGCCGCCGCCCTGCTGCCGGTCATTGACCCACACGGCGTTCTGAGATCCGTAATGATTCAGCAGATCGCTCTTTTGGATCAGATCGAAACTCAGATCCCCTTCCGCCGAAAAGCCCGCCAGTTCGATTTCGACCCGGTCCCCGTATAAATGGGTGCCCTGCTCATCCGCCGGTGCCCCGGAACCGTCACCGTTATAGCGGCTGATCTCCGGGTTATGGAAGACGAATGACCAGTTATACCCGTCGGGGACGCAGATATATCCGCTGTCCGTTCCCTCATAAGCAGCCAGGACCAGTCCGTCAAAAGAGATCCGGAGACGGTCCCAGTCCGCGCCGAGTTTTGCGTCAAACATCCGGCCATAGAAGGCCAGCGTCATGGTACGCTCAAACGGTTCGTCCTCCGCAAGCCCGGCACTGCCTCCGCCGGCCCGCTGTTCGCCGTTGATATACACGGCTTCGGAAGACACATGATTCACCGCCGAGCGGGACGTCCCGAGAGAGAGCGTGATCACCGCCAGGTTATCGGTGATGTAAACATCCTTCAGGGTAATGGTCAGATCTCCGTCCGCGGAATATACCGTCCCGAAGTCATCCGTTCCGCCGCCGTTAGCGATCCTCTCATCTTCCAGCGGAGCGCCTCCGCCGCCAACGACCGTGACCACGGCATCCTCCGGGATCTGCGGGACCTCAATACCCTGGGCATAAATTCCGGTTCCAACGGACGAAAGAATGCAGAAGAGCACGGTAAAAATGACCTTTCTGAATCGGTCTGTGTTCATAAAACCTCCTGTTCACAGATATCGATCATCCCGATCGGTTTTATACATATACGCAGCCGAAATAGAAAAGTTCCCGCGAATCTGTTTTTATCGGGGCAGGTTATGCTATAATGGACATAATTCGGAAACACGGCTGATGCCAAATCCAACAGGATCATTTTATATTGAAGTATAAGGAGGAGTTTTTATGGATATCAATCTGGACGAAGTCACCAAAACACTGGAAGACAGCGCCGCTCAGGCAGAAGAGGTTTTGAAGGATCCCTCCCAGGTGAGCAGCATTCTGATGCAGATGGAAGACAAAATCAAAGAGGTCCCCGCCGTCGGTGAACCGATCTCCAATCTGCTGCTGATGATCGATATGGTCAAGGGATACGCCACCAAAGAATATGATAAGGTTTCCCCGAAGGTGGTCGCACTGCTGCTCGGCTCGTTCATTTATCTTGTGAAGAAAGACGATCTGATCCCCGACAAAATTCCGCTCCTGGGCGCCGCGGACGATCTGCTGGTCCTCGGTCTTGCGCTGAAGCTCTCGGAAGATGAGCTGAAAGAATTCAAAAAGTGGCGCAGAAAGAACAGCAAAAAACCGGCCATTGACTGACCGTCGAACTACAATTACAGCCGGTTCCGAGCAGAACCGGCTGTCTTGTTTTCATGTTTTATTTCAATTTTGCAAAACAGGATGAAGGGCTTCTCCCCGACTGTCAAAACAGCTGTGGTGTGCTCCGCTGACATTACCCGGCATCCATATGCCAGTCCTTTTCATCGGGCAGGGGGATCTCAACGCCCCTGACGCCGGTGTCAACAGGTATATATCCGTTGTTTTCAGAGCCTTCTTTTCGAAGCTGTTTAATATAGGTCTCATTGTCGGCTGGAGCATCCGCGGCCGGAACTGCAGGAACTTTATCCTCAAATACGGATCCGGGCATCTGGGCACAGTATCCGATCGTGCAGATACGGTAAAGGGTTTCCGTATCATTCAGATCCACCTGCGTCCCGTCATCCAGGGTGATGCTGAGGATCTCATATTCCCGGTTTTTCCTTTTCTTTGCATCTTTCGTGACCGAATAGGTAAAGGTCAGACCGCTCATCTGATCACCGTAATTCGAATCTTTCAGCCCGTTCACCAGATGTTCCGCAAGTTCCTGAGCATTGAGATCATACAGCAGCAGCCGGTTCGCGAAGGGGGCAATGTTATATACATCATAAACCGTAACATCGCGTGCCGTCCGGCCTTCGGGAATCGTAAGCTCCGTCCGGACCCCGTGGGCATTCAGGAATGCCATGACCGCACCGTCATCCTTCATCGCACGCAGCATAAGCCCGCTCAGCCAGTTTCCCGCACTGGAGGATCCGATCCCGTCACTTTTCACGATTGGGGTATCAATATAGCCGAGCACCTCACCCATTTCCTCCTGCAGCACGAACCAGGCCGCATGGGAAACAGCCAATATTTCAGGATCCAGATGGGAAGCGTTTTCCCCGGTATCATAAAGCAGCTCTTTGTTTTCAAGAATATTGGTGAATTCCAGATCATCCACCTCCACCCTGCCTTCAGGATCGACCGTGATCACAGCCGAAGCGAATCCGGTCCCGAAATGGTCCCCCTGAATACAGGGGATCCCGTTCGGTGCCCGCTTTGCCGTGACCTCATGAGTGTGGCCGCCCGCGACCAGATCCACCTCCTGAGGATCCAGTCCTTTTGCCACGGTTACCGGGTCCTCATGAGCCAGTACGATCGTGATGTCAGGCTGTTCAGCCTTGTTGATTTTACAGATCAGCTCATTCAGATGGGATAAATCGCTGTCGATCTCATAAGGTGCTATTTTTTCCGCTAAAATATCGTTCCTGTAATCCGGGATGTATCCGACAACAGCGATCCTCAATCCGGCTTTTTCGATCACCGCATAATCCCGGGTAAACGGGACACGTTTTTGGGAAGCTGCATCATAAAGGTTCGAGGCAAGGATCGGCGTCTTTGCATCGCCGAAATAATCACCGAGAACGTAAGGGGCGATGGTTCCTTCCTGATCCGCCGCATAATCTGTAACATCCCAGTCGAATTCATGATTTCCCAAACCGATCGTGTCATACTTCATGCGATCCAATACAGCGCGGACCACCGCACCGCCAGTCATCGTTGAAACAGGCGTACCCTGAAAAAGATCCCCGCCATCCAGCAGAAGAACGTCATCATATTCTTCGGATGCCCGCAGCTGATCGACCCTGTAAGCGATATCCGCGAAGTTGTAAAGGAAAGTTCTCTCATCTCCGGATGACGCATCTATGATCCAGCCGTGAATATCTGTCGTTTCAATAACAAGAATTCGTTTTTGCGCAGCCACCGACTGCGCGAATACCAGCCCAAATACAACTACCAGCAAGAGAACAACCCGGGATCTTCTGCTCATAAACCTCCCCTTTCTTCTGTTTGATTTTACTACAACAGCAGCCTTTGCCATACTCATGGCTGCCCATAGTGAGAATACCAGATCCCGTTTTTGCCAACAGGCCGAAAGACTTATGAGCGGCACAGGAAATACATTCCCCTGTCCGGTTCCGCAGTTTGTGCAGTATTTTTCTCATTTTGTTATGATAACTATGGCAGTTTCTGCATATATTTTTATGATCATAACGCCGGAGAAGGACATACGCAAAGGCTTTTATACAAGTTCCGGTTCTTTGACAAAAAAATGCTCTATCAATGTATGATTGCCGGTCAGAGCGGAAGAACACTCCTCCGTGTATGCAATTTAATGAAATAGGATCGCTCCCTGTAATTCAGGGAAACATCACAGCATGAAGAAACAGTTGTTTCC
>CADBKS010000247.1 GCA_902795255.1 uncultured Chloroflexota bacterium | reverse complement strand
TGTCATAAACAGGATGATCAGATCCAGTTCCTTTGCGATACTGATGAACACCAGCAGGAAACCGGAAAGGAAACCGCCTTTCGCCAGCGGGATCACGATTTTACCCAGTCTGTGCCAGAAGCTGGCCCCTTCAATATCCGCGGCCTCTTCAAGCTCCACGGAGATCTGCATCATCGTAGCGGTACCGGAACGGCTGGCAAACGGGAAATGCTTGACGACAGTCGCAAGCAGGATGATCGTGAACGTACCGTACAGGGACGGGATCGGGCCCATCTTTTTACTGAACATGGCAAGGTAGATCGCAGCGAATGCGACAGCAGGCATCAGATAAGGGATGAACACCAGCTGCTCGACCAGTTTGCCGTACCATTTGCCACGGCCACGGGATGTGATATAACCCAGCAGACAGCCGCAGAAAGCGGTGATGATGGAACCGACGATCGTCAGTACGACGGTGTTTTTGAGCGAGGAGAAGAATTCCGGATTCCGGAAGATGCCGGGGTAGTTGACCATATCGCGCGGTGCATCCTTCAGTTCACCGATCCAGTTGTAAAGGGTCAGGTTGTCAGCACCGTAACCCGCGCCGGTCCGGATCTGGAAGGTTTCCATGACCAGGATGAACATCGGTACAAACATGGCAAAAATCAGGAAGATCCCGAGGAAAATCATGATCGGGTAACGGGCGCCGCCCAGCTTCATCATCGTGCTGTGCCCGCCTTTGCCGCCGATGGTTTCATAGGACTTGCGGGTGCCGATGAATGCCTGGTTCGCCCAGATCGTGCCGGAGGCCATGAGAATCAGCAGGATCGCCATACAGTAACCGACGGTGGCTGATCCGGTGTTGATGAAGTCATGCATTTTCGTCGCCAGGGTATAGTAGCTGATGCGCAGACCGAGGTTCGCCGCCACACCATAGGTACCGATCGATTTGCTCAGCGTCATGATCGCGGAGGAAAGTACGGCCGGCATGACGAGCGGAAGGGTGATCGAACGCAGAATGTTGACCTTGCTGGCGCCCTGGATCTCGCCCATTTCTTCGAGTTCGCTGTTAATGGAACGCAGTGAACCGGAAACCATAATATAAGTGAAGGCGTAATAGTGCAGCACCATACACAAAATAATGGCTATCGGGCCATAGGCAAGCCAGTCCGGAATATCCAGGCCGAGCCCCTGCAGAAATCCCGGAGATCCGCCGCGGTCGTTACGGAAAACAGCCAGCCAGGCCATGGATTTGCACCAGGAAGGGATCATATAGGGGATCATAATACCGAGCGTCAGCCAGCGCTTCCCGGGAAGATCACTGCGGACCATCAGCCATGCAAGGCCCGCACCGAGCGGGACTGCGATGATCGTCACGAAAAATGCGATCGTCAGAGAGTGCAAAAGCGGGGTGAAGAAATTCGCTTTTGCCATTTTCCCCGTCAAAAGGTATTTCCAGTAATACAGCGTAAAATCACCGACCTGCGCATCAGGGGTGATCTTCTGGACGCGGCGTAATTCACCGGCGGCAAGGACAAATGTTGTCCGCAGCATTCGAATCAACGGCACTGCGATGAGGAAAATCAACAGGACCAGTGAAATAAACACGATCATGTTGAAAGGATTCGTCACCACATCAAGGAATTGATTCTTCAGCTTTTTCCATGAAAATGTTTTTTTATTTTCCGGCATTGCTAACCTCTCAATTCGGTGTTTATAAATTTACCGAAAACGTTTTCGGATATATACAAATTAATTCTATAAATAAACAAACGCTTTGTCAATAAACCGGTTTTCCTGAAAAACAAAATATGTCTTTTGTAACAGGAAATTTGTGATATTTATCAGACACCGATCATATTGTCGTATGCTTTTTTGACTTTGGCGTAGTTTCCGTCACGGTCGAGCGCGATCCCGCGCCCTGCTCCGTCAACTACCTGCAGACTGAGACCGCGTTTTTCGATCATATCGTCCAGTTCCTCAAGCAGAGCCGGAGCGGATCCCGGTTCGGTGCTGCGGCCATCGAAAATCACATGCAGATAAACTTTTGGAAGATCTTTTGCCATTTCAGCGATCGCCAGCGGATAATCGATCGAACCGTGGGAGCTCTTCTTGGTCAGCAGTCCGATCAGATGGAGCGCGCAGCCTCTCCGGCGGACATCTTCGATCGTCTTCAGCAGGACCGGATTTTCCATGAACGAACCGTCGCGGATCGCACTGTCAAGGCGGATATCATCCTGCGGAACCACACGTCCGGCACCGATATTACTGTGCCCGGCTTCGGAGTTGCCGGGTTTTCCGTCGCCAAGACCGACATAACCGCCGGATGCGTGAAGTGATGACCAGGATTCGTTCTGCAGTAGGCTGTCCCAGTAGGGCGTATCGGCAAGCCAGATCGCATCGTTGTCCGTCTTATCACCGAATCCCCATCCGTCACAGATGATCAGCAGCATCTTCCGGTTTTCGCCGAAATCATGTCCGCAGGTGAGATCGCAGCCATCCATCTCTTCTGGCTGGGCGACTCCCATCACGTGAAGCACGGTCGGAGCGATATCTTTGAGGGAACCGTCTTTCATAATGATCGGCTTATTGTTCAGCGGATCGATCATAATAAAAGCGACCAGATTGGATGTATGCGCGACGTGGGCTTTGCCCTTATCCGTATGCAGGGTCTCGATATTGCCATGATCAGCGGTCACCGCCACAACATAACCGGCCTTTTTGGCCGCTGTGATGACCTTTTCCAGGGCCCGGCTGACATGGCCGGCAGCTTTGATTTTGGCTTCGTCATTGGCCGTGTGGCCGATCACATCGCCGTTCGCAAAATTTGTAACGATGAAGTCATACTGTCCCAGTGCGGATTCCACTTTATCGGCGACTTCCGGAAGGGAAAGCTCCGGCTTCGTATCGAAGGCGATGCCTTTCGGGGAAGGTACGCAGGTGTCCACTTCTCCGGGGAATGCTTCATTCACACCGCCGTTAAGAAAGAAAGTCACATGCGCGAATTTCTCTGATTCGGAACAGTGAAACTGCGTTTTCCCTGCTTTTGAGAGTACTTCCGCCAGAGGCATTTTCACATGGGAGGGACCGAAAACGACCGGCAGATCCTTGAATTTTTCATGATAAAGCGTCAGGATCGAAAAATTCAGATCCTTCAGCATTTTCCGGTCGACCTTGTTGAAATCCGGATCCGTGAACATTTCTGTCAGTTCGATTTCCCGTTCACCTCTGCGGCAGCAGAAAACAACGTCATCCCCGTCACGGACATAACCGGTCCCGAGTGTCATCGGATTCAGGGAATAATCGATTTCCCCTTTTTCGTAAGCTTCCCGCACCAGTGCGGCCAGTTCATGCCCGCCGTGTGTTTTTGGAGTATCACTCATTATTTATTCTCCTCCTTCCATGCTTCTTCAGGCGGGATCATGGCTGCTTCATTGACTCTGCCGGCTTCAGGGAAGAGATCCAGAAGCTGCGGGAATCGGAAGATGACACAATCCGGTCTGTTTTCTTCATTCAGTTTGTATTTCTTGGCGCCCCATTTCGCGGCGATCGTCATGCCCATATTGACGGCTTTCGCACCGACAATATCCCGGTCAAGATTATCACCCAGAAAAGCGCTGTTTTCAGCGGGGATCCCGACTTCTTCCATTGCATAATAAAAGATCGCGGGGCCGGGCTTGCGGACATAGCAGATCGAGGACTGCTGTACGGTCCGGAAATACGGACGGAGCCCATCACGATCCAGCCATTCGTCCACTTCCCGTTTTCCGACCAGGTCGGAAATGATGCCGACCGCAAATCCGCGGCGGTTCAGTTCCTTTACCGTCTCAACACCGCCGTCAACCACAACACGGCGCCCTTTTGTCTGACGGTATTCATAGGTCAGGTCCGACGCATATTTGCGGATCTTTTCAGGATCCCGGTCGTATGCCAGCCAGCGGGTCCAGAGCACATCTTCAGGGGCTTCGCAGAAATATTTCAGCGCCCATTTCCGGTAAATATCATACCTGGGGGTGATCACCTCATCGTAAAATGCGACCGGATCCATATCC
>CADBKS010000246.1 GCA_902795255.1 uncultured Chloroflexota bacterium | reverse complement strand
GTGCTCATGCAGCTCCAGACTTTCAGCGATCTGGTCTCCTACCGTGAATACCGGATTCAGTGCCGTCATCGGGTCCTGAAAGATCATTGAGATATCTTTCCCGCGGATCTGTTCAAGCCGCTCCACGGAGAGCTCCCGAATATCCCGGCCGCCGATTTCCAGCTTGTCGCATTCCACCACTCCGGGCGGCATCTGAACCAGCCGCAGCAGAGCGAGCGCGGTCGTCGTCTTTCCCGCACCCGTCTCACCGACCAGACCAAGTGTCCGATGATATCCCAGTTCAAGGTCGATCCCGTTTACTGCCCGTACGATCCCGTCTTCAGTCTCGAAACGCACAGACAGATTTTTCACATCCAGAATCTTCTGGTCTTTATTGATTTCATGTGTTTCCATAATCTATCCTCAGCGTTTCAATTTCGGGTCCAATGCATCGCGAAGTCCGTCACCAAGCAGGTTAATCCCGGATGAACTGCCGTCCTGTCGAAAGCATGGAGCCCCATTCCGGAGCAGGAGCCGGAACACCCAGTCCGAGGAAGCTCAGCTGCGCAGCAGAGATGATCGCCGAACCTACGCGAAGCGTTGCCTGGACGATGATCTGCGAAACACAGTTCGGCAGGATATGATCCAGGATGATCTGCCAGTCGCGCATGCCGATCGCTCTTGCGGCTTCGATATACTCCTCATCCCGGACGACCAGAACCGCAGCGCGGGCAACACGCGTAAACGGCGCTGAACTGGCCAAACCGACAGCGATCATCAGGTTGACCGTACTCTTTCCCATGGCCGATACGACCGCGATCGCCAGCAGTACGCTCGGAATTGAGGAGAAGATGTCGCAGATACGCATCACGATGTCTTCAAACACCCCTCCCACATAGCCCGCAATGGCACCGAGGGTCACCCCCACGACCAGCGCGAACATAACCGCCACCACACCGACAGCCAGAGAATAACGGGCACCCCAGATCACACGGGCCAGAATATCCCGCCCGAGATCATCGGTACCAAACCAGTGTTCAGCACTGGGCGGCAGCATACGCTCCCGGACATGGTTCTTCACAATATCTGTCTTGTAATCATAGATCAGCGGTGCACAGAGAGCAAGGATGATCACCAGAAGGATCAGTACCAGTCCGATGATCGCCCCTTTGTTTTTCTTCAGCTGATGCCACACCATCCCGAGGGAACTGCGCTTCTTATATTTTTGATGCGCACGAAGTTCTTTTTCCTGAGCCATGTTCCCTCCTTACTTCGAGTATTTCGCTTTGATACGGGGATCGACAAAGGCATAAACGATATCGATCAGCAGGTTCACGATCGTCACCAGCATTGTCGTCATCACCAGCGCACCGGTCACAGTCGGAATGTCACGCTGATCGATCGCATCCACCACCAGACGGCCGACCCCCGGCCAGGCAAAGACCGTTTCCGCCAGCACGGAACCGCCGAGCACATTGCTGAACTGCACCCCGAAAATCGTAATGATCGGGATCAGCGCATTGCGCAGCGCATGCTTGCGGATGATCGTCCGTTCCGGAACACCTTTCGCCCGGGCTGTCCGCAGATAATCCTGCCGGATCACATCCAGCATGGAGGATCGGGTCGTCCGGGTCAGCAGTGCAGCCAGCCCCGCACCGACCGTAAACGCAGGCAGGATGATGCTCCTGAATCCCACATTCCCGCCGGATGGGAACCAGCCCAGTTTCAGCGAGAACAGAATGATCAGCAGCAGCCCCAGCCAGAAGTTCGGCATTGACAGACCGATAAGTGCCAGCACCATTGACAGGGTGTCGATCCATGAGTTCTGATTAACAGCCGCGATAATTCCCAGCGGCAGAGCGATCAGTGTCGCAAAGATCATCGTCATGGATGCAAGTTTCAGGGTGTTTGGCAGACGCTGGAGATAGATCTTCATAACGTCCTGCTTGGATACATAGGAAATGCCGAGATCTCCTTTAAGCAGATTGCCGATATAGCGGAAATAGCGTTCCACAAGGGACCCGTTCAGGCCCATCTCCTCACGCAGCGCGGCAAGCTGCTCCTCAGTCGCGTCCGCACCGGCTACAGAATAAACCGGATCCCCTTCCGCGACATTCATGATCGCATAAATCACAAAGGCAACTGCAAGCAGGACGGGAATCAGCATTAATAATCGTTTAACAATATATCTCCACATGAATTCCCAACTTTCTAATTATTTTTACCGAAAAACCGGGCAATATGCGTTGACATACTGCCCGGTAAAAGTCACGGGATCAGATTACGGGATCTGGATCAGACGATAGTCATGTTTCGCGGTCGGCATCCAGACAGCGCCTTCCACACCGGCCTTTGTGCCGATATTGACAAAGGAAGTCCACAGCGGGACGATCGGAACGATCTCGTCCAGATAATCTTCGATCGCGAAGTATTCCTGTTCGCGCTTGGCAGGATCGATCTCGACCAGAGCTTCATCGATCATTTCATTCAGGACAGGATCCTTCAGGTTCGCACGGTTGGAGCCGTTCTTCTTGAGGGTCCCGTCTTCCTGAACGAAGGAGCCGTACATATTGCGGACAGTGAAATCGGTTCCGTCTGCATCAGTCCATTGATACAGGCAGAGTTCATAGTCCAGCGCGGCATCATTCAGGCGGCCTTTCAGGGCTGCGGTTTCAAGTTCTTCAAGTTCAAGGCCGATACCGATCTCATCCAGGTCGCCCTGCAGGATCAGCGCAGCGGTTTTCTTGAATTCCTTGTCGACCATGACCTTGAAATTCAGTTCGCCCGGTTTGTATCCGGAAAGTTTGAGCTCTTCAGCAGCCTTGTCCAGATCGTATTCATAGACATGGATGTCTTTTTTCAGACCGAACTGTCCGGCATTGATGTAGTTGTTGTGAACAGTGCCTTCACCATTGAGCGCGGCGAAGATCATGTCTTCTTTATTGGAAGCATAGGCGATCGCCTTGCGGACATGCACGTTGTCGAGGCCCGGCTTGTCATTCTGGATCGCGATGTAGATCATGACCACATTCGGGACCTTGATGAGCTTCAGATTCGGATCCTGTTCAATGTGATACAGGTCTGTGGATGCCGGATCGACACAAACATCGATCTCACCAGTCTGCAGCGCGATCAGACGGGTCGAAGCTTCCTTGTAGAGCTTGAAGACGATCCTGCGGGTGGGAGCAGCGCCGCCGCGGTAATTATCGTTGCGGACGAAGGAGATATAGTCACCCGGGACCCAATCCTCAACAGAGAACATGCCGGTACCGACCCACGGGCCTTCGGTCTTGTCGGCAGTGACAAGCTTTTCGGATAGGATGGACATACCGCGGTGAGCCATCAGGAGCAGGAATTCCTGGTTCGCACGCGAAAGGGTAATGACCACGGTGTTGTCATCCGGAACTTCGATGTCAACAACATCGCTGACTTTCGCATTGGCAAATGAGGAGTCTTTCGCGATGGTGTAGGTGAATTTCACATCATTGGCAGTGCAGGGTGTGCCGTCCGTGAATTCAACGCCGGAAGGAATATGGAAAGTGAAAACTTTTCCGTCTTCACTGACTTCCCAGGAGTCCGCAAGGCCCGGAACAATTTCGCCTGTTTCCGGATCGATCTGAACCAGTGTTTCATGGGTCAGGGTAAACGCCATCATGTTCGCATCGGTGTTGGACGCCTGCGGATCCAGTGTTGTGATATCATTCGCAACACCGATGGTAATGGTATCCTGAGACGCGGAAGCGGTCAGAACCATGAACAGAGCCAGCAAAAGGCTCAGCAACACAACAGACTTCTTCATTTCATTCTCCTTTATTGATCATCATTAACATAAATAATTATGCTGATTATTAAAAATTATAGATTAACAAAAAAAACCGGTCAACTGTGTATATCATCATATTTAGTATCTGACATTTTTTATAAAATCTATGAGGGTGATACGGGAAAATACAAGTCCGTTCAGAAATAAAATCAGAGTCACCGGTGAAACCGGCAGTTTGTCGTGCGCATCTAAGACACAATTGAGACGCATCCGCCTTCTGCTGCGGGGACCTTTTAAGTGAAGCACTTCGGCTCCGACTGCTCAGCAGATGTTTTTTTCGAACAAGAAAAAAGGGACGGTATTTCTACCGTCCCTTTTACAGTTTTACCGGAAAACGATTATTTTGCTTTCAGGATGATGCGGGCATCGACGACCTTCAGGCCCTTGCCGGCTTCGTACAGCATGACCGGGTTGGCGTCGGATTCCTTGACCTCATCGCGCAGATCCCAGATCATCTGAGAATATTTTGCGATGGTTTCAGCCATGGCTTCCTGATCACGCGGAGCTTCACCGCGGGCGCCGGCCAGGATCTTCGCAGCGCGGATCTCCTGCTGCATCTTCATACCCTGAGCCTTGGAGACAGGAGCAACACGGAAGGTGACGTCCTTCAGGACTTCGACGAAGATACCGCCCAGACCGAACATAACGGTCGGACCGAAAGCTGCATCGTTGATGGAACCGAGGATGATTTCGGTACCCAGCGGAGCCATTTCCTGAATAGCGATACCATGGATATTGGCATCAGCCTTGTAGTTCTTCGCATTTTCCATGATCTTGCGGAACCATTCGCG
>CADBKS010000245.1 GCA_902795255.1 uncultured Chloroflexota bacterium | reverse complement strand
CAAAACCGATAAAACAGGTATCCGTTGTTATGTACGGGTGAGTCTTATTATGAGCCGCGGATGCATAAATAAATGTGGCATCTCAGGTACATTAACTGGGGGGCGAAGCTCCTGCTTCGAATACAATCGGGTGAAGCCCGTACCTTGCGAAGCAGGGGGCCGACGGGTGGCCGCCAGACCAGCCCGATCGGCCCCGGCTATAAAAACCCGGGCGCGGCAGATAACTCATGCAAACACACGAGCAATCGGGCCGCGCCATGCGAAGCACTCACTTTTGATTGCCATGTAAAATATCAAAGTGTGCTCTTATAACAAAAGACGTACGGGAAATATTCCCGTTGCGCCTTTTGTTTTTGTATATTCGGACAGCGTACCGCCGAATGATGTTTGTTTTTGTGCCGTCAGCTGATAGCCCTTACTCATACTTTGGCAGCCAGTCACCGTGCGCTTCAATCAGGTCATCGCACATGTGAACGATGTCATCAATCGAAAGCTCCGCTGAGGCGTGCGGATCCAGCATGACGGCCTGATAGATGTAATCCTTTTTGCGGGTCATGGCGGCTTCGATCGCCAGCAGCTGTACGTTGATATTGGTGCGGTTGAGGGCCGCGCACTGTTCCGGCAGGTCGCCGATGACGGTCGGCTGGACGCCGTTCCGGTCCACCAGGCAGGGAACTTCCACACAGGCATTCTGCGGCAGGTTGGTGATCAGCCCGCGGTTCAGGACGTTTCCGCCGATCTGGGTCGGGATATTTGTCTCCATCGCTTCCATGATGTAGCTGGCGTATTCCCGGGACCGTTCGTGGCTCAGTGTCGGGTTTTGCGTCAGTTCGTGGCCGCGCTTTTTCCAGTCATCGATCTGGCGGATGCAGCGGCGCGGATATTCATCCAGCGGCACATTGAAGCGTTCAATGAGCTCCGGATAGTTCTTTTTGATGAAATAAGGCGTATATTCGGCGTTGTGTTCGCTGGATTCGGTGATGTAGTAGCCGAAGCGGTGCATCAGTTCCAGACGTACCATATCTCCGTGGCGGCCGATCTGCTGATACAGGTCATATTCCTCGCGCATACGGTCACGCCATTCACCCGGCCGCGGTTCGCCGCAGGTCATCCGTTCCACCCATTCTTCGAAGGGACCGATGTCCAGTTTGCCCTCGTTCAGGAGCAGGGCACGACGTTTGATCTCCGGATAAAGATCCTCCCCGTTCCGTGTGCATTCCAGCAGCCAGGCCTGGTGATTGATGCCCGCGATCTTATATTGTACCGAGTCATCATATCCGATCCCCAGTTCATTGAGCAGCGTCGGGGCGCAGACCTGTACGCTGTGGCACAGGCCAACGGTCTTCACGGATGTATAGCGCAGCATCGCGCCTGTCAGCATCGCCATCGGGTTGGTGTAGTTGAGGAACCATGCATTCGGGCAGACCTCCTCCATATCGCGGGCAAAGTCCATCATCACCGGGATCGTACGCAGGGCGCGGAAGACACCGCCGACACCCAGGGTGTCTGCGATCGTCTGCTCCAGCCCGTATTTCTTCGGGATCTCAAAATCCGTAACGGTACACGGTTCGTAACCGCCGACCTGGATCGCGTTGACGACGTAATCCGCCCCGCGGAGTGCATCCTTCCGGTTTTCAACACCCAGATATTTTTCGATCCGGGTTTTTGAGCCGTTGTTGCGGTTGATCGCCTCCAGCATCACGGCGGATTCCTCCAGCCGGGTCGGGTCGATGTCATAAAGTGCGATGGTGCTTTCTTCCAGCGAAGGGGTCATCATGCTGTCCCCCAGCACGTTCTTGGCAAAAACAGTGGAGCCTGCTCCCATAAATGTGATCTTAGGCATAGTGGATCCTCCTATGGATAAATTATACATGGATAGCCTTCGGAATTAAAAAATCATGCGGATGCTGCGGACAGATCCGAAAAACTCCGCCTTTTCGAAAAAACATGGTATGATGAATTTATCTCATTTGAGCGGATAAGATCGATTTTTTCCGGAATCTTCCGGTTTATTTTGCTTTACAAAACGGAGGCCAGATATGAATAACTTTACGTTTTACGTTCCGACAAAGGTTTATTTCGGACAGGGCCAGATCAGCCATCTTTCCGAACTTGCAGCTTACGGAAAAAACGTGCTGCTCGTTTACGGCGGCGGCAGTATCATAAAATCCGGGATCTATGACGAAGCCATGCGGATCCTCGCGGATGCCGGACTGTCGGTATATGAGCTGAGCGGTGTGGAGCCGAATCCGAAGGTGGAGCTTGCCCGGGAGGGTGTCGCGCAGTGCCAGGAAAACGGCATTGAGATGGTGCTGGCTATTGGTGGCGGTTCCGTGATCGATACGGCCAAATCCATCGCCGCGGGGACCTGTTATGACGGTGATGTCTGGGATCTGGTCGAGGACTCATCAAAGATCCGGAAGGTACTGCCGATCTTTACGGTCCTGACGCTTTCGGCGACCGGGTCGGAGATGAACAAAAACGCGGTCCTTTCCAACATGGAGCTGCACCGGAAGGCTTCCATGTCATCCGACCTGCTCAAGCCGGTGATCTCGATCTGTGATCCGTCCTATACATTTTCCGTCTCCCCCGGTCAGACAGCCGCGGGGACAGCCGACATCATCAGCCATGCCTTTGAAAATTATTTTTCTCCGATCCGCGACAGCTACCTTTCATCCCGCTTTGGGGAGGCCGTGCTGAAAACCTGTTTCCGTTACGGGCCGATCGCGATGCAGGATCCGGAAAACTATGAAGCCCGGGCGAACCTGATGTGGGCGTCCGCCAATGCGATCAACGGCATCACAAAGTGCGGTGCGGAGGTCGGCTGGTCCTGCCATCCCATGGAGCACGAATTGAGCGCCTGGTATGATATTACGCACGGTGTAGGGCTCGCGATCCTGATCCCGCGCTGGATGAAGCATATCCTGAGTGAGGAGACTGCCTGGAAATTCGCTGAATACGGACGGAATGTCTGGGGAATCTATGAGGAGGATGATATGGAAGCCTCAAAGATGGCAATCGAACAGACCGCTGCGTTCTTCTTCGATATCCTCGGGCTGCCGGCGACACTGCAGGATGTCGGGATCGGGAATGAGAAGCTGAAGGATATGGCGGAAAGTGCCGCCCCGTCCTGCGCGAAGGCCTTCGTTCCCCTCTCAAAGCAGGATATCCTGGATATCTATCTGGACTGTCAGACCAGGGACCTGTTTTAGCGGGCCGGCGTTGCCGGGACCGCTTATTCCCGGGCGCATTTATTGGATCATAAAAACAGGAGCCTCCGGCCGGGGGCTCCTGTTCGTTTTGTGTTTTCGGCAGCGGTTTTCGGATCGTTATTGCTGCTGCAGTATATACTCGAAGCGCCGGGTTTCCGGAAGCTTCTCCGCAAAGGCTTTCACATCTTCTTCTGCCGTCATGGCAGTGAGTTCGATCATCTTTGCGGTAAGGTCCGGAAGGTCTTCCGGGCCGCCGGCGATACCCGCCGATAGCAGCAGATTCCCCGGTTCTCCTGTGGCTGCGTTGATAAACGGGTGACGGTAAACCGTCTTTCCGTTTTCCGTAAGCTGATAGTATCCTTCCGTTTCTTCATTCAGCGGAAAAGCGGTGAACATGCAGTAGGATGAAGGAGACGGATACGGAATATCCCTGTCACGCGTGACGGAATCTCCGTCTGGTCTGTACAGCGTATAGGTGCTGTCTGCTTTTTCCTCCAGCCATATGGAGCAGCCGGAATCCGTATAAAGATACCCCTTTGTGTATCCCTGTTTTTTCAGCTCCCGGGCGATAAGATCCAGCAGATAAGCATCATGCAAGCCCAGATCATATGCACCCCAGCCGTTCCCAACTTCATTATCGGCTTCGCCCATCGTAAAGCCGGCAATGTTGCGAACATAGGTGCTGACAATCATTGCGGCATTGGGAACCTTCATCCGGTTGGCTGCATGCAGGGCTTCGCGGAGTGCCGCGTGTTTTTCTGCGCTTTCCACCACATACCAGCGCGTTGTCTGACTGTTTTTCCAGGATGGCGCCATCTGTGCGTCCTTGAGGATACGGACGAGCTCTTCGTGTGACGGGGCGGCGCTGTATGCACGGACACTGCGGCGCTCCCGGATCAGGTCATGAAATTCCATAACAATTATCCCCTTTATTTTGA
>CADBKS010000244.1 GCA_902795255.1 uncultured Chloroflexota bacterium | reverse complement strand
ACCTGTTTTTTCCCTGATACGCAACAGTTTTTTCATCTTCTCAGCGGGTTTTCTCAGAGCTCTCCGCTCTGTTCCCGGAGACCTCCGTCTCTTTCAGCCGGAGAAACGCCTTTCCCTCTTCTTCCCTGGCCGGACTGGTGAAAAAGCGATAGTCAGCCTGGTTGGTGACTCTCGCCAGGTTTTCTTCAAGATGTACAGACCCCGGGTGTGCCAGAATCTCCAAACCAATGCCTTTTTCCGCCGCCATGGATTCCGCGGCGGGAAGAATCGTTTTCATCCGGCGATAGTCAAAATTGCCGGACAGCATCACACCGACAAAGAGTTTCTGTTCCATTTTCTGCAGCTGCACGTTCCATTTTCTGCGGTTTCGGCAAAAACTGGAAAAGCCACAGCTCAGGCATCCGGTCGGCAATCTCTTGGACTTCAAAAGCCTGGACTCCCTGCGTCGTACCGCTGCATCCATCCGCACCATCCACCAGACGCAATGCCGCGGACATAAGCTGCGGCTGGACCCGCTCCACATAAAACCGAACGAGTTTGCCGTCAGGAAGCCTTGCATCAAGCTCCTCGCCTTCTGCTATTGGCATATTGCTTTTGTCAAAGGTGAGCTTGCAGCTTTCCGATCCGATCTTAAAGGTGACCGTCCCGGTCGGCACCGGCTTTTCACCATCAGCCGTTTCTGTGGGATCCCATTTCAGCGTTGCGGTGTAATTTGCAAGATCTTCGGCTGACTTATAGGCATCCTTAATTTCCAGATATGTATTCGTTGTGGGATTCTTATCGAATAATATCTGCGTACTGGAAGAAGATTCAAAATAGATATCCCCGCTGTATTCCGCGCGAATGCGGTCAGAATGACCCGCGACCAGCATATCCGTGATCGTGAAAATGTAAGGCTTGGAGGGATCTTCTGCCTCATGTCTGCCATCACAGGAAAGCGTTTGCTCAGCGATATCATATACGCATTTGCCAAGGTCCACAGACTCACTGGTGCTCATTATATATGTGATCGTCCCTGAGGGTTGTTTCCCATCCGGATGCTCCTCAGCCCAGGAGAGTTCGGAATTGAAAAATGCATGCAATTCATCCAGTTTATAAGCATTCGATAAATTCAGGCTTGTTTTTATCTTTGGTGTGAATTTCACTGCCTCTGAAGCAGAGGCTCCATACAAAACATCGCCGGAGTATTGTGCAATAATGGAGTCACCGAGAACAGTATTGACCGTCATTTCCGTGATATATAACGTCGCCGTCTGGAATCTGTCATCGTCAACAATTTCAACTTTATTAACATTGCCGGAACAGTTTTCGAACTTTGGCGCGT
Organism: uncultured Chloroflexota bacterium; assembly: GCA_902795255.1. Next base: position 2,848 of record CADBKS010000244.1, on the reverse strand, counting down.
CGAGCGTGTCGAGTACAAGCGTGCATACAGTTGTCGAATTATTGGCATTCGCATCCGACTTAAACGTGATCTTACCGGACGGATTCTGCCCTGAAGGAGCTTCATCTTCCGCTTTGAGCGTTACGATCAGATCCGTAATTTTCTCTGCACTCTTCACGGCTTTGTCGATCATGATGCTCGTCGGGATTTTCTCAAACATAACGATGAGACTTGAGGAGCTGTTGAAATATTTGTCCCCGCTGTAATCAGCCTGAATACGGTCCGCGGTCACGGAAGACAGCACGACACGTTCAAAGTCCCATTTGAAGTATCCGCCTTCATCACCTTCCGGGTCCTTTCTTTCGACAAGCTTGATTTTCGTATTTTCCCCGCTGCAGCTGAATGAAGATTTATCGATGTCTTTCGGCTCACTGCCATTCAGGCTCATCTGAGCCCCGTCAAAGGTGAACTTACAGCTGTCCGTCCCGATCTTGAAGGTGACCGTCCCGTTCGGCACCGGTTTTTCTTCTTCATCCGTTTCAGGAAGGTCCCATTTCAGAACTGCCGTATAGTTCAGAAGGGTTTCTGCTGATTTATACGCATCCGAAAGTTCAAGCTCCGTGTCGGCCTTAGTTATAAAACCGAATTCCGCCGTCTTCGAAACCGAAGGTCCATATAATACATCTCCGGAATACTCCGCAATAACGGAATCACCGAGCACCGTATTGACCGTCATATTTTTGATCGGATACTGAGCGCTTACAAAGTTTTTGTCGTCATCATATATATAGACAATATCATCTTTATTGATTTCACCGGAACAGTTTTCGAACTGAAGCGTATCAAGCACAAAAACACAAACCGTTGTCGAATTATTGGCATTCGCATCCGACTTGAACGTGATTTTTCCGGCTGGTCTCTGATCCGAAGGTGAGTCTGTCTCCGCTTTAAGCGTTACTGTCAGATTGGCATTTTTCTCACCATTCTTTATGGCCTTATTGATCATTAGGCTCGTTGGGATCTTTTCGCGGACTTCAAAGGTACCCGTATCCTTTCGGGAGACGTAGTTCCCGTCACCGCTGTAAATCGCGGTGACCGTCCGCTCACCGGTCCGTTTCGGCACGATCATACAGCTCACCACAGGATAACTGGCTGTGCAGGAACTGTCACCATCGGAGATCAGGAACGTCCCCGTCGGATCAAGTCCCGCTTCGTAATCACTCAGAGCGACCGTGACCCGCACGTTCTGGCCGAGCGTGTAATAATCCTGCTCCTCATTGTTTTCATTCGTGATCGATACGATCTCAAACGTAATATCCCGCTTGGCGGCCACTTCGATCGCTGATTCGGCCTGCGCGGCGTTATAGACCTCATCCCCGCTGTAGTCCGCTGTGATTTTGAGTGTACCCGCGGCTTTCGGCGCCATCGAACAGGTCCCGATGATCCTGCCCTGTTCATCCGGCGCACCGACATTTACCGTACAGGTGGAAGTCCCGTCGCTGAGCTTGACCGTCCCGGTGGGCAGGATCGATGTATTAAACCTTCGCAGTCTGACGGTATACAGCACGTTCTGTCCGACGACATAGGTATCCTGTGATTTTCCCTTCTCATCCGTGATCTTGATGATCTCCAGCGTCAGATCCCGTTTATCGCGCACCCGCACGCGGGTGGTCGCGGTCTTTTTATTATAGGTATCGTCCCCGCTGTACACCGCCGTGACCGTCCGGGTCCCGGCGTGTTTCATGACCATGCTGCAGGTGGTTTTCGGCAGCGTCATCGTGCAGCTGGAATCCCCGTCCGTGACCATAATGTTCCCGGTCGGGTCCTTGCCCTTTTCATAATCGGTGAGCGCCACCGTGAACTGCGCGGTCTGCCCGACATAGAAGGCTTCGACCGTTTCATCCTTTGTATTGGTCACCCTGGTGATCGCGAACTTCAGGTCCAGCTTGTCCACGCCGCCGGTATATTTGATCTCCACATCCTTGGTGGCCAATGTAACATTGGTGGAGGGGACAGCCCTGGGGGCAACCGTACCTTCTATGGCGATGACGAACTCATTGCGCAAGCTTCCCGCCTTCTGGAAAGCCTCAGGCGCGGTCTCCTGGTTGATGGCACACTGTACAATGCCGCTTCTATCGCGCAGGTCGATAAAGACCAAACCGCCCAAATTGCGGCATTTATCCACCCAGCCCATAAGAACTACATCCTTTTGGGCATCCTCCAAGCGTATGGTTCCGCAGTAATGACTGCGCTTTAAACCGTTAAGGCCTTCTAAATCCAGCTCCGCCATTTTTTCCTTCTCTCTATCCGGCATGCTCTACTCTCTGTTCCCCCTGCTTGCGTTAGGCCTCTTGGTGATTGTTTATTTTCAGATGCACCGGGAGTTCTCAAGCCTAACTGGCAAGGATCTATGAGCAAAAATCCGGCCTAAGCTTACTGATAAAATTGACCGAGGGAGGTTCTAAAAAAACTCTTTGTCTCCTGCGCTAGCTCCGGCAGTGGTGGCCTGTTCCCACATCGTCTGCGCTAAATTAGGTTCTGGCCCTGGAAAAACGCGTGACCAGATCTCTTCTCCGACTGCCCGCGTTAAATTACAGATCTCATAGCCCCAAGCTCAGGAGCAGATGGCAACGCGAAATTTATTTAACACCTTCGGTTGCAAGCCCCTCAGCCCGGTAGCTAACGCTCACATGACACTAAATTTATTCCACATCTTTGGTGGTAAGGCCCCGCTCCTTGCTTTGCAAAGTCACCTGCTGATCGGAAACCGGCTGGGTCATTATACCCAGCATGCGGCAGAGAGCCCAGGTAAGCTCGGAACGATTCATGGTAAAGAAATGGAAGGCTTCTACACCGGCTCGGCGCAACA
>CADBKS010000243.1 GCA_902795255.1 uncultured Chloroflexota bacterium | reverse complement strand
ACGTCCGTCAAGAGAAAGAACAATGGTTTTCAGACTGGATGTGCCCAGGTCAATTCCAAGTAAATAGTTCATCAGATCTCACGCTTCCATTCATACAGGTTGATGTGTTCGTCTGCCGGGCCAAGGAGCTGGATGGCACGCAGACCGCCGAGAGGTTCATCTTTATCTTCAATTTCTTCGGAAAGAAATTTTACGCCTCTGGCACGCAGATCATCAACAACGGAATCAATGTCACGGACGCCAAGCCCGATGTGGGTGATCGATCCGCAGTCGCCAAAATCTTCCTCTTTTGGCCGGTGCGGCTGGATCAGTTCCAACCGAGAAGGACCCAGACGCAGCATGGCGTATTCTTCTGCTTCACAGCTTTCCCTGCCAACCAGATCGAATCCAAAGAAATCATGGTAAAAGGCAATGCTTTCATCGAGGTCTTTTGCGTGAATACAGATGTGATGGATCTCGTAAATTTCCCCCATATTATCTCCTAAGCAAAGTAAAAATGCATCACGGGGATGTGCTGCGCAGTGCCGGCAGCACATCCCCGTGTGCTCTGATTTTTATTTTATGATCAGGTCTCTGCCGCCTTTTTCAGAGTTGATAGCGACGGCTGCGATGAGGACAATGCCGTAAACCACATTCTTCCACAGCGGGTTGACGCCTGCCATATTCATTCCGGAAGAGATGGCTGTTACAGTCAGGACTCCGATCAGGGTACGCAGCGCTGAACCTTTCCCGCCGGAGAAGAGCGTGCCGCCCAGTGCGACGGATGATATAGCCATCATGTAAAGGTTATCGCCAATGGTCGGAACGGAACTCTTGAGCTTGTAGGTATACATAATGCCGCCGATAGCTGCTCCCACGCTGCAGAGAATGAAAGCGCAGATCTTCGTCAGCGTTACGTTAACGCCAGCCATGCGGGCTGCTTTTTCGTTGGCACCGATGGCAAAAATCGACTTGCCGATGGCAGTCTTGCGTTCGATCATGATACAAATCAGCAGAATGCCGATCGCGATCCAGAAAAGCACCGGCAGGCCGAGGAACTTACCGGTTGCCCAGTTGACTACAGGACGCTGTTTGAGCGGAATGTTCTTAGAACCGCCGCCATGCGGATTGGAGAGAATGATCGCGATCGCTCTGTAGATGCTCTGTGCACAAAGGGTAACAATGAAGGAGGGCAGTTTCCCCTTGGAGACCAGCAGCCCGTTGATCAGGCCGATCATGACGCCGAAGAGCAGCATGTACAAAATCATGATGTTGCCCTTTTCACCAACGTTCAGGCCGGTGATGACGCAAACTGCGGAGGCCACTGCTCCGATGGAGAGATCAATGGAACCGGCATAAAGCACGAATGCGATACCGCAGGCCATTGGAAGCAGCGGGGCAAGTTCCGTGGTCATGTTCTGGATCGAATAAAGCGAAAGGAAACTCGGGTTGATGATGTAAAACACAACAATGACCAGGACAGCGCTCAGAATATAAATGTTCTGGACGAATAAGTTTTTGAATGAAGGTTTTGTCTTTTCCATGGTTCACTGTCTCCTGTCTCAAAGCATTTTTTGTACAACTTCAACCTGGTCCGGTTTGTTATCAGCCGGACAGTCAAATTCGGCGGTGACCAGACCGTCTTTCATGACGATGATGCGGCTGGCAAGCCCAAGACATTCATCGAGTGTATCGCCCATAAGCAGCACGGAGAAGCCTTTTTCCGTGATGTCGCGGATGAGACTGTAAATATCTCCTTTGGCTCCGATATCGACACCGCGTGTCGGATGGTCCAGGATCAGGATCGGACATTCGGAATCCAGCACGCGTGCAAAGATAACTTTCTGTGCATTACCGCCGGAAAGGCTGCTGATGCGCTGATTGGGTCCTTCGCATTTGATTCCGAGCTCTTTGATCCAGCCTTTGGCGTTTTCGATCTGTTTTTTATTGGAAATCAAGCCGGCTGTCGCGTTTTTGCCGTAATTGGATACCGAAATATTTTCATTGATGGGCAGGATGCCGATAATGCCTTCATCGCGGCGGTCCCGCGGAACAGAAAGGATCCCGTGCTTCCGGGCATCGCTTGGCGAGCCGAATTTGACTTCCTTGCCATTGACACGGATGATCCCGTCGGTTTTGGCTTCATCGCCGCTGATCACAGCACAGACATCTTCTTTGCCTGATCCTTCAACGCCATAAAGTCCGAGGACTTCACCCTTGTGCAGCTTGAAGGAAACATTTTTGAAGGATCCGAACATGGCAAGGTTCTCCACTTCGAGAACAACATCATCGGAAGGGATCGTCTGCCTTTGAGAGACGTAATACTCACCGTTGGTTTCCCGGCCGACCATCATTTCATAGAGTTTATATTCATCCGCGTCTTTGGTTTCGACTTCACCGGTGAGGTGTCCGTCCTTGAAGACATAGATGCGGTCAGTGAGATCCAGCACTTCCTGCAAACGATGGGAAATGAAGATGATGCAGTTGCCCTTTTCCTTCATCATCCGTACCTGTTCGAAGAGAATTTTCATCTCATCGTCACTGAGAACTGTGGTTGGCTCATCCAGCAGGATCAGCGCCCGGTCATTAGCGGTTTCAGAGACAATATCGAGCACTTTGGTGATTTCGACCATCTGCCGCATGGCGAAGGGCATATCGCTGATCTTCTGGGATGGGGAGATATTGCTCAATCCGAGTTTATCCAGGACAACACGGGCTGCCGCATTCATCTTTGCCCAGTTTACCATGCCGAATGTTGAAAAATCCTTTTCACGTCCGAGAAAAATATTCTGAGCAGCGGAAAGGTTGGAAATCAGGGATTGTTCCTGGAAAACCATACCGATGCCATGTTTGTTGGCATCCAGCATAGAAGCAGCTTTAAAGGGTTTGCCGTTCATTTCCATGGTTCCCATGGAAGGGTCTTCAACCCCCGCGATGATTTTCATCAGAGTGGATTTTCCGGCACCGTTCTCGCCGATCAGTCCGATGATCTCACCACGGTGGAATTCCACATTGATGCCCTGCAGAACTGTGTTGGATCCATAGATTTTGCCGATGTTGTTGGTTTTGAAAAGAAGTTCTTTTTGCATGTCAGCCCCCTTATTTCGCGATGACTTTGCGGCCGCGGGTGATGGTGAGGGCGACTGCGATGATGATGATCACACCCTGAATGGCGTTTTTATAATCAGCACTGACTCCGATAATGGTGAGGAAGTTCAGCAATTCCATATAAATCAGGATCCCAACCATGGTCTGCAGCATACCGCCTTTTCCGCCATTGAGGGATGTTCCGCCGACAACAAGTGCGGTAATGCAGGGGAACATCTGATTTTCCCCAAGCGAGACCTGACCAAGTTTGAGCCGGATCAGGGCGACCAGACCGGCAAGACTGGCTGCGAAACCGCTGAGGATAAAGACCTCGATGACGACTTTCTGAACATTGATCCCGGAAGAAGCAGCCGCGGCTTCGTTATCTCCGATAGCGTAAACGGCCCGGCCGAAGGCGGTATAGTTCAGAATGACAGCGCAGATCAGATAAAAAACGATCGCGATCCAGGTGATGAGCGGAATCTTCAGAAAATAGGTCTGAGAAACATCGATCATCCATTGCGCTTTGACGGTCGCAGGACGGCTGTTGTAAAGCAGCACTGCAATGCCGGAAACAATGGTGCTGATCGCGTAAGTGATGATGAAGGAGGCTATTTTGAGTTTTACATGCAGGAAACCGGTGATGAACCCGCAAAGTGTTCCCAGCAGAAGCGGTAAGATAACGCCCCAAACACCCCAGTCATTAGCGTTGCGGGTATTCAGGACCAGCAGGGAAATTGCGGATCCGACGAGTCCCATGACCCCTTCCACAGAAAGGTCAATGCGTCCGAGCAGAAGGACAAATGTTAACCCGGTAGCGAGGATGAGCGGAACAGCCATTTGACCGAGAACATTGACAAGGTTTTTCAATGAGAAGAAATGACTGTCATAAATCGAGAACACGATCGTCATAAAAACCAGCAGGATCATCGGAGCATAAACCCGAATCTTGTTGCTACGGGCTTCCTGCTCTACTTTTGAGACAAACTGCTCCGCTACAGTCATGGATTTCGCATCCCTTTTTGTAAATAAATTCATAAAAGCCCCTTCCTTGGTCATAGAACATACGATCCTGTCTTCCAATAATTACCGGAAGACCGTAATTATCTGATGACACAATTATAAATAAAAACAATTG
>CADBKS010000242.1 GCA_902795255.1 uncultured Chloroflexota bacterium | reverse complement strand
GCCCGGACCGGCATGAACTGGTCATCGATGCTTCCGGGATCAACCATTTTACCTGGATCACCGAAGCCCGCTGGAAGGATACGGACGTGCTCGGCCTGCTGCCCGGTTTTATTGAAAAGTTTTATGACTCCGGATACTGCGAGAAACCCGGAATGGATCCGGACGGCTTTCATACGGATCCGTTCCTGTACGGGAACAAGGTCAAAATGGATCTTTTCAAAAAGTACGGTGTCCTCGGGGCTGCCGGCGACCGGCACCTGGTCGAATTTTTGCCGAACTGTGAATATCTCGGGGGCCCGGAAGCGGCTGACCGGTGGCTTTTCCATCTGACGACGGTAGATTACCGGCGGGCGGATCAGCGGAAGAAGATCGCGGATTCCGAAGCGATCGCCGCGGGAAAGATGTCCGCGAAGCCGGTGCGCAGTCCGGAAGAGCTGATCGCCCTGATGAAGGCGATCCTGGGCTTCGGTACGGTGATCTCCAACGCAAACACGATCAACCGCGGACAGATCCGGGACCTGCCGCTGGGTTCCGTGGTGGAAGTCAACCATGTGTTTGATAATGACTGTGTCCGCCCGATCATCGCAAATCCGCTGCTTTCCGCTGTCAATGCGTTGGTGCTGAAATGTGCCGAAAGTGTTGAGGCGTGTTATGCGGGGATCAAAGCACGGGATCTGGAAAAGATCTTTGACGCGTTCATGGCGCAGCCGATGGTCTCGGAGCTGTCCCGTGGGACCGGCGAGGCGCTGTTCCGGGAGATGGTGCTCGGGACAAGGGAATATCTGGATCCCTGGTATGACCTGAAGGAATTGGCATAAACGGTCCGAAATCCGTTTTAGCCATAAAATGTTTTATTTTTGATATAGTATTATCTTTACGCTTCTTTTATACTTGAAAGCAGGATGCGTATTTATTTAAACTACTCAAAAACCATCTGCAACAGGAGGTAGTGCGCCATGGCATATATTACGCTGAAAGATATCAATAAGATCTATCCAAACGGCTTTCACGCGGTGCATAATTTTAATCTGGAAATCGAAAAAGGCGAATTCGTCGTTTTTGTCGGTCCTTCGGGCTGCGGTAAATCAACGACCCTGCGCATGATCGCCGGTCTGGAAGATATTTCCAAAGGCGATTTCCTGATTGAGGGAAAACGTGCAAATGAGATGGGTCCCCGTGAACGCGGGATCGCCATGGTTTTCCAGAGCTACGCGCTGTATCCGCAGATGACGGTCTTTGACAATCTGGGCTACGGTCTGACCCTGGAAGGTGTGGATGAGGATGTGATCGAAGAAAAAGTTACGAAAGTGGCGAACATCCTCGGCCTGACGGATTATCTGGACCGGCTGCCCCGCGCTCTTTCCGGCGGTCAGCGCCAGCGTGTCGCGGTCGGCCGCGCCATCATCCGCAAGGTGGGCATCTTCCTGATGGACGAACCGCTTTCCAACCTGGACGCGAAGCAGCGCGTGACGATGCGCTCCGAGATCACCCAGATCCACCGCGAAACAGGCGCTACCACGATCTACGTGACGCACGACCAGACGGAAGCCATGACGATGGCTGACCGGATCGTGGTCATGAAGGACGGCTATGTCCAGCAGATCGGCACCCCGTATGAACTCTATTTCGAACCGGTGAACGTCTTCGTTGCCGGGTTCATCGGAGAACCGCCGATGAACTTCATCCGCACCACGGTGAAGGGCGGAAAGGTAAATATCGGAGGAAACGTCCTGGATCTGGCCCCGAAATTCGGGAAAAAACTTTCCGAATATGAAGGAAAAGAACTGGTGTTCGGGTTCAGACCGGAAGCGATCTCGCTCAAAAAGACCGAAGAAGGCTATGCAATCAAGAGCACGGTCGAACTGACGGAAATGCTCGGTGACAACACCAATGTCTACATCAATATCGGTGATGAAAAGGCGATCCTCAAAGTCGATCCGCATGACACCCCGGAACTTGATACTGAACTTGATTTCTTCATCCCGTATGAAAGTGTTTATCTCTTCGATGGGGAAACCGAGAAGGTCATTAAATAATAAACAGGAGATCCCATAATGGATATTCGATACTCAACCGGTCCTAACGATGTGAAGCGTTACACAACCGAAGAACTCCGCAAAGAGTTTTTGATCCAAAACCTTTACCAGCCCGATACGGTTCAGGCTGTTTATTCCCATGTAGACCGCATGGTGGTGCTCGGCATTATGCCCGTGAACGAGGAACTGCCCATTGATAAGGGCATTGATGTCTGGGGCAACTTCGGAACATCTTACTTCCTTGAACGCCGTGAAGCCGGTGTTTTCAACCTCGGCGGCAAGGGCACCATTCAGGCTGATAATGAAACCTTCGAACTTGGTTTTGAAGACTGCCTTTATATCACCAAGGGTACGCAGAAAGTCAGTTTCAAAAGCGCGGATCCGGCGGACCCGGCCCGTTTCTATCTGGTTTCCGCTCCGGCCCACAAAGCCTGCAAAACCACTTTCCTCTCTTTCGCTGATGCCAACAAGCGCCCGCTCGGTGAGACGGCGACCAGCAATAAGCGCGTCATCAACCAGTTCATCCATCCGGACGTTCTGGAAACCTGTCAGCTTTCCATGGGCCTGACGCAGCTTGAGGAAGGAAGCGTCTGGAACACCATGCCCTCTCATACGCATGAACGCCGCATGGAGATCTATACCTATTTCAACATTCCGGAAGGACATGCGGTTTTCCATTTCATGGGCCAGCCGCAGGAGACCCGCCATATCGTTATGCAGAACTTTGACGCGGTCATTTCACCTTCCTGGTCGATCCATTCCGGAGCCGGTACCGCGGCTTATACCTTCATCTGGGCGATGGGCGGTGAGAACCAGGCTTTTGATGACATGGACAACATTGCCACACCGGACCTTCGCTGAGGTGTGACGGACAGCTGATGAAATATTTGAAGGCGCTCTGCGCCTTCATATTTATTTTTATAAACAAGGTGTTCCTTCGCGGAAGGAACACATAAAAAACAAGGAGATTATGATGGATGTTTTAGGCAGAATGGCAGCAGCGGGGGTCGTTCCCGTGGTCGTTTTGGAAAAGGCTGAAGATGCAGTTCCGACTGCGAAGGCAATGCTGGCCGGCGGGATCGACGTGATGGAGATCACCTTCCGCACTGCGGCAGCTGCTGATTCGATCCGTGCCGTTGCGCAGAAAGTTCCGGAAATGCTGGTCGGCGCTGGTACCGTTGTCAATCTTGATCAGTGCAAACTCGCTGTTGAATGCGGCGCGAAATTCATCGTTGCCCCGGGCTATGATGAAGAAACCGTCGCCTGGTGTGTTGAGAACGGTGTTGCCGTCACGCCCGGCTGTGTGACCCCGACGGAGATCATGTGGGCGAAAAAGCATGACCTGAATGTCATTAAATTCTTCCCCGCCAACGTTTACGGCGGACTGAAAGCGCTGAAGGCGCTGTCCGGCCCGTTCCCCGGCACGAAATTCATCCCGACCGGCGGCGTAAACAATGAAAACCTGGCTGAGTTCATCGTCTCCCCCGTCATTCACGCGGTGGGCGGCAGCTGGACGGTTCCGGCAAAAGAGATCGCTGCCGGCAATTTTGCGAAGGTCACGGAGCTGTGCGCGGAAGCACGCCGGATCGTCGATGAAGCCAAAGCAAAATAACAGATAAAAGGATCGGAAAAATGAAATTCTTAACTTTCGGCGAAATTATGCTGCGTCTGAAGTCCCCCGGACTGGAACGCTTCTTCCAGAGCCCGATGCTCGAAGCGACCTTCGGCGGCGGTGAAGCCAATGTGGCTGTTTCTCTTGCCAATTATGATCAGGATGCCGCGTTCCTGACGGTCCTGCCGAAGAACGCGATTGCTGATGAATGCATCCGTGACCTGCGCGGTTTCGGTGTCGATGTGAGCCGCATCGTCCGCTCCGATAAGGGCCGGGTCGGTATTTACTACCTTGAAACCGGCGCGAACCAGCGCCCCAGCAAGGTCGTTTATGACCGTGACTGGTCCTCGATCTGCCTCGCGAAACCCGGCGATATCGACTGGGATGAGGCGCTGGAAGGTGTGGACTGGTTCCATATCACCGGCATCACCCCCGCGATCTCCGCGAGCGCCCGGGATCTTTCCCTGGAAGCGGTCAAAGAAGCCAAGAAGCGCGGCATTACTGTCTCCTGTGACCTGAACTTCCGCAAGAACCTGAAGTCATGCGCGAACTGGCCGAATATGTTGACGTTGCCATCGCCAACGAAGAAGATGTCCAGAAGTCCCTGGAGATCACCACGGACGTGGTCGTTGAATCCGGTGAACTGGACCGGGCGAAATATAAGGCCCTGGGCGATAAGGTCCTTGCGGCCTACCCGAACATGAAGATGATCGCCATCACCCTGCGCGAGAGCAAGAGCGCGGACTGGAACGGCTGGGCTGCCTGCCTGAATGACCGCGAACATTTCTATGAATCCAAACGCTACGAGATCCGCGACATCGTTGACCGTGTCGGCGGCGGTGACAGCTTCGGCGGCGGGCTGCTCTATGGTCTGACCCATTATGAAGACCGGCAGCAGGCTCTGGAATTCGCTGTGGCGGCTTCCTGCCTGAAGCACAGCATTTCCGGCGACTTCAACCGTGTCAGTGTCGATGAAGTTGAAAAACTGATGGGCGGCGATGGTACCGGCCGCGTACAGCGCTGATCTGAAGGAAGCCCAATCATGGATATGAATATTTTCTCTCTTGAAGGCAAAGTCGCTCTGGTGACCGGTGCTGCTTACGGGATCGGTTTCGCGATGGCTGAAGCATTTGCTGCCGCGGGTGCGAAGATCTGCTTCAACTGCCGCAGCCAGCACCACCTCGAACAGGCGCTGAAAGATTATGCTGACAAAGGCATCGAAGCCCATGGGTATATCTGCGACGTGACGGATGAGGAACAGGTCAAGGCGATGGTCGCTCAGATCGAACAGGAAGTCGGCGTGATCGACATCCTCGTCAACAACGCCGGGATCATCAAGCGCATCCCGATGCTGGAAATGAGCACGGAAGAATTCCGCCAGCTGGTCGATATCGACCTGAATGCCCCGTTTATTGTTGCGAAAGCTGTACTGCCCGGCATGATCAAAAAGGGACACGGCAAGATCATCAACATCTGCTCCATGATGAGCGAACTCGGCCGCGAGACGGTTTCCGCGTATGCGGCAGCCAAGGGCGGCCTGAAGATGCTGACCAAAAATATCTGCTCCGAATTCGGCGAATACAACATCCAGTGCAACGGTATCGGCCCGGGGTATATCGCGACCCCGCAGACTGCTCCGCTGCGTGAACGCCAGCCGGACGGCAGCCGCCACCCGTTCGATCAGTTCATCGTCGCCAAGACTCCGGCTGCCCGCTGGGGTACGGCCGAAGACCTGATGGGTCCGGCGATCTTCCTGGCGTCCGACGCCTCCAACTTCGTCAACGGCCACATCCTGTACGTTGACGGCGGCATCCTCGCCTACATCGGCAAGCAGCCGTAACGCCAGGCCTGAGTTATATAATGAAAAAGACCTGCCGCCGGCAGGTCTTTTTAAATAAAAAAAGAGGGAGGCTGCTGCCTCCCTCTTTCAGTTCAGATGAAAAATTACATTACGGAAGCGACTGCGACCGCGCAGGCGACGGTGGCGCCGACCATCGGGTTGTTCCCCATGCCCATGAAGCCCATCATTTCAACGTGGGCAGGGACGGAGGAGGAACCGGCGAACTGGGCGTCGGAGTGCATGCGGCCCATGGTATCGGTCATACCGTAGGAAGCCGGACCGGCTGCCATGTTGTCCGGATGCAGGGTGCGGCCCGTACCGCCGCCGGAAGCGACGGAGAAGTACTTCTTGCCCTGTTCCTGGCATTCCTTCTTGTAGGTGCCGGCGACCGGGTGCTGGAAGCGGGTCGGGTTGGTGGAGTTCCCGGTGATGGAAACATCCGCACCTTCGTGGTGCATGATCGCGACGCCTTCGCGGACGTCATCAGCGCCGAAGCAGCGGACCTTCGCGCGTTCGCCGTCGGAATAGGGGATCTCGCGGACGATCTCAAGTTCACCGGTGAAGTAGTTGAACTTGGTCTGAACATAGGTGAAGCCGTTGATGCGGGAGATGATCATGGCGGCGTCTTTCCCAAGACCGTTCAGGATGACCTTCAGCGGGTTCTTGCGGACTTTGTTGGCGTTCAGAGCGATCTTGATCGCGCCTTCAGCCGCGGCAAAGGATTCGTGACCGGCCAGGAAAGCGAAGCATTTCGTGTCTTCGCTGAGCAGCATGGAACCGAGGTTGCCATGGCCGAGGCCGACTTTGCGGTCTTCAGCGACGGAGCCGGGGATGCAGAAAGCCTGCAGGCCGACGCCGATCATTTTTGCGGCATCCGCAGCGGTCTTCACGCCGGATTTGATCGCGATGGCGCAGCCGACGGTGTATGCCCAGCAGGCGTTCTCAAAGCAGATCGGCTGGGTTTCTTTGACGATGGTATAGGGGTCGATGCCCTTTTCTTTGCAGATCTCAGCACATTCTTCGATGCTGTTGATGCCATATTCTTTGATAACGGCGTTGATTTTATCAACACGGCGTTCGTAACTTTCAAATAATGACATTGCGCTAGC
>CADBKS010000241.1 GCA_902795255.1 uncultured Chloroflexota bacterium | reverse complement strand
AAAGCATTTGAATTATAAATGGATTCCGCCCGGAAATAAAAGATACTAACAGACAGGCCCCCAAACGGCCGTGGTTCCTGAAACCGCGGCGGAAGGTTCCCATATCCGTGAACACCGCGCTATAATTAGAAGGATTTGAAATTGAAATAACAAGGAGCCTGTTTTATGAAAAAAAGCATTATCCTTGTCCTGATCTTCACACTCCTGCTTTGTGCATGCAGCGCAAAGGAAACCCCGGCCCCCGCGCCGGCAGAGCCGACAGCCGCACCCGCAGAACCGACAGCCGAACCAGCTGCGGAACAGACGCAGGAAGAAGCGATGTACAACAGCTTTATCATCGCGTCCCTGGATACCGAAGGCAAAAGGGTCTGAAGCGGCGCGGAAGCCGGGATCAAAGAATTCCGCGTACCGTACCGGAAGCCTGGACCGGCGCAAAGGGCGGGATCCGCGCCTGGTACGGTTTCGAGACCAATCCGGGCACCGGCCTTGCCAGGACCGACATCGTTTATATTCCGTCAACTGAAGAAGCATATGACGCACTGATCGACGAGCTGGGAGCACTGAAAGCAAGCACTGAGGACAGCGAGGAATCCTTCAAAAAACTTGATGATGCTTACATAAACTTTCAGAACGGAATCGCGGTGCTGTTCTCCGTCATCGCCGTCCCGAACAACGGGGAGCCGGAAAAAGCCCGTGAACTGATGCTGCCCGGATTGATGAATTCCTGGCTGCTGAGCGAAGAAGAAGCAAAAGCCCGGCTGGACACCTATACCTTCATTCCCGCCGGAACCGCAGAAGATTACAGCTTTTATCTGATCACCTCCCCCCTGGACGTGCGGAATGCATTCGACGGGGAAAAGGCCTCCTGGAAGGAAGAATATGACGCGCTGCACAAAGACATCGCCGCATACGCCGAAAATTTCACCTTTGCCCGCCCAGCCGGCATGGCTGACCTCACAAACGCCGGGACCGCGGTCCGCTTCGAAACCACCGACCTGGAGGGGAACCCCGTCAGCAGCAGCGGTCTCTTAAGCGGCCACAAGGCGACCATGATCAATATCTGGGCGACGACCTGCGTCGGATGTATTTCGGAAATGCCGGAGCTGAACCGGATGGCAAAAGAATTCGCGGATGCGGGCGGCCAGATCATCGGCATCGTTTATGACGCGACGGAACCGGACCTGATCGAAGAAGCGAAGGAGATCGTTTCCGAGCTGAACGTCGAATTTACGAACCTCCTCCCGAACGATGAGATCAAACAGCTTTTAGCCATACAAAGCTACCCGACCACCTATTTCGTCAACGACCGGGGAGAACTGGCCGGCGACCCCGTCGTCGGATCCATGGTGCAGGCCTACCGCTCCCGCATGGCGGAACTGCTGGGCAATTAAGAGCAAACAGAAAATAACATTCCGGAGCAGATAAAAACGGCCTCCGGACATACGGCATCCCCGGCAGCTCCGGGGATGTCCCGTTTCACGCGGGAATGAATTATAATATCAGGAGTTGATCTCAGAAAAAAGCAAAACCCGAGAGGCATCTTTCCGCGGCAGGAGACTGGCCGGGCAGCTTCTTCGGCAGGGGAAACGATATGCATTTTGTGGAAGCCAAAAGCATCCTTCACACAAACAGCGGTCATACCGGAATGAATGTTTACCGGGGCTGTTCGCACGGCTGCATTTACTGTGACAGCCGGTCCAAATGCTATCATTTCACGCACAAATTCGAAGATATCGAAGTCAAACAGAACGCTCCCGTACTTCTGGATGCGGCCCTGCGCTCCCGCAGGAAAAAATGCATGATCGGGACCGGATCCATGTCCGATCCCTATATGCACTGTGAAGAACAGCTGGAAATGACACGGAAATGTCTGGAGATCATCCACCGCCGCGGATTCGGGGCCACCGTGATCACCAAATCAGACCGGATCCTGCGGGATCTCGACCTGCTGGATGCCATCAACCGGAAAAGCAGATGCGTCGTCCAGATGACGCTGACAACATGGGATGAAAAGCTCTGCGGGATCCTGGAGCCGAATGTCTGCGATACCCGGAAACGTCTCGAAGTCCTGACGGAGCTCCGGAAGCGGGACATTCCCACGGTCGTATGGCTGACGCCCATCCTGCCTTTTATCAACGACACGGCCGAGAATGTTGCCGAAATAACCGGAAAATGTGCGGACGCGGGCGTGAAGGGGATCATCTGTTTTGATATGGGGCTGACGCTCCGGGAAGGGAACCGGGAATATTATTATGACGCCCTGGAACGGCATTTTCCCGGTCTGAAGGAACGCTATATTCGCCGCTACGGAAACGCCTATAACCTGCCCAGCCCCGACAGCACAGCGCTGATGGCGCTGTTCAGATCGCTCTGCCGCGAAAGGCACATGATGTACAGGCCGGAAGACTGCTTCGCCTTCATCAATGAATTTCCGGAAGAGCAGAAACAGCCGGCCCTTTTCTGAATCACGGGACGAACAATGACAGAGATCTCGAAACAGCAGGCAAAACGATTCATCCTCACCAAACAGGGACTGATCGGCTCATATCGGTTCACCGGTAAAAAGGGCGCGCTGGATTATATCCGACAGGCGGGATGCATCCAGTTCGACCCGGTGGATGTATGCGGAAAGAACGCCGAACTGACGCTGCAGTCACGTGTCAGCCGCTTTTCAAAGCAGACCCTGCAGACACTGCTTTACAAAGACCGCAGCCTGGTCGACTATTCCGACAAGGAGCTTTCGATTTTTCCGACAGAGGACTGGCCGTTCTTTTTCTCTTACCGGCAACGCAGCCGGCTGCACGGCCGGCAGTTCAGCGGTCTGGCGGAGCTTGAGGAGCGGGCCATCGCCTACATCCGTAAAAACGGACCGGTCAGCAGCGATACGCTGCCGATCGAAGGAAAGATCTTCTGGCATTCATCCATGCACTGGAGCGGCAACTGGGAAAAGGATTCCAACGCTGCCCGGTCGGTCCTGGAGCAGCTTTACACGGACGGGATCCTGCTGATCCACCACAAAAACGGTTCGCGGAAGTTCTATGACCTGGCTGAAAAATATATTCCGGAGCGGATCCTCAATGCGGGAGATCCCTTTGAAAACGGATCCGCATTCATCCGCTGGCGGATCCTCCGGCGGATCGGCGCGGTCGGCCTGCTCTGGAACCGGAGGTCGGACGCTTTTCTCGGCATCAGTATGACCAACGAACAGCGGGATGAAGCATTTGCGGCCCTGCTGGGGAACGGAACGATCCGGGAGATCTGTATATCCGGGTTCAGAAGCCCGGTCTATATGTGCGCCGCCGATCAGCCGCTGCTGGAGCAGGTCCTGGCCGGGACCTCCGACTGCAAACCGCGGCTGGAGTTCCTCGCCCCGCTGGATCCGATGCTCTGGGACCGCAAACTGATTTCCGCCCTTTGGGATTTCCGGTATTCCTGGGAGATCTACACACCGGCGGCCAAACGGAAATACGGCTTCTACGCTCTGCCGGTCCTTTACGGCGAAGAGCTGATCGGAAGGATCGAAATGACGGCTGACCGCAAAAACGCGGTCCTGACGGTCCGGAACATCTGGTACGAAGACCGGACCCGCGTCACAAAACGGCTGGAGTCGGCGATGGAGCGCGCCATCCGGCGCTTCGCGGGATTCAGCAGTTGCAGCCGGATCGACCGGCAGGACGGTATTCAGAACCGGTAAGACCGATCCGGGCCGGGGTCAGTTCATCGCCCGCAGCGCGCTGACACAGCCGGTGACTTCGGAGATGATCGTTTCGATCTCCTCCGGCGTGTTCATTTCATCGATCGTCAGGCGCAGCGAACTCTTCGCCATCACTTCGGAACGTCCGAGCGCCAGCAGGACATGGCTTGGTTCCGGCGATCCGGCCGTGCAGGCCGACCCGGATGAAGCGGCGATCCCCTTCATGTCCAGCATCATCAGCAGCGACTCCCCTTCGACCCCTTCAAAGCAGAAATTCACGTTTCCGGGCAGCCGGCGCTCCGCATCGCCGTTCAGCAGGGCACCGGGGATCTGGGAGAGGCCTTCGATAAGGCGGTCCCGCATGGCAGCGGTTTTCGCGGCATTCTCATCCATATGGCTGACCGCTTCTTCCAGTGCGGCCGTCATTCCGGCGATACCGGGCAGATTCTCGGTCCCCGGGCGCTTTCCCTTTTCCTGAGCGCGCCTTTCGGCCCGTGAAATTTATGGGCCGAAAGTGAAAGCAAGTCAATGCTCTGTTCTTCGAAACGGATCGGCAGGTGGCCGGCAGCCTGTACGGCGTCCGTATGGAAAAGGATGCCCCGGCTCCGGCAGAGCGCGCCAATCTCCGTGACCGGCTGGATCGTTCCGATCTCGTTATTGGCATACATCACGGAAACCATACAGGTATCCGGACGGAGCGCCTGCTCAACCGCAGCCGGATCAATGACACCGCTTTCCGGGATATTCAGCAGGGTGACCTCAAAGCCCTCCGCGGCCAGCGCATCCAGGGTATGCAGCACCGCGTGATGTTCAAACGCGGTGGAAAGGATATGCCGCTTTCCGTTCCGCAAACCGAACGCGGCTCCGGTCCGCAGGGCCTGGTTGTCGGACTCCGTCCCGCCGGAGGTAAACGTGATCTCACTGCTCCGGCAGCCGAGCAGCGCGGCGGTCCGCCTGCGTAGGTTCATCAGTTCCTGTCCTGCACGCTGTCCGGACGCATGCAGGCTGGACGGGTTGCCCCAAATTTCTCGCATACAGCGGGTCACCGCGTCAATGGCAGTCCGGCTCATCCGGGTCGTCGCGGCATTATCGGCATAAATTTCCATGGAATTCTCCTATTTCTGTGCAGATTATAATTCCCGGGCCGGAGATCCGGCGGGAATGATGACTTATCAGAAATAGCGGAAAAAAGGGGAGATTCCTGTTAAAATTCAGATGAGAAAGGCGGGGAAGATTATGACAAAAGTGATCGTTGGAATGTCCGGCGGGGTGGACAGCGCGGTGACAGCTTATCTGCTGCAGGAGGCAGGGTACGAAGTGATCGGCATGACGCTCCGCACCGATAGCAGGGAGGGACGCTGCTGCGAGATTGATGACGCCCGTCAGACCGCCTGGAACCTGCATCTGAAATATTACGCCCCGAACGTCATCACGGAGTTTGACGAGCGGGTCAAAAGGCCGTTTTACGCCGCGTATCTCAGCGGGCAGACCCCCAACCCCTGCATCGAATGCAACCGCTTCGTCAAATGGGACCGGATGATGCATTTCATGTCCGTTCTCGGAGCGGACTATATCGCCACCGGCCACTATGCCTCCGTCGTTCAGCTCGAAAACGGGAGATATACCGTGCAGCAGGCAGCCTTCGCGGAAAAAGACCAGACCTAGCGATCGCGGAACAGGCCGGGCTCTCCGTCGCCCACAAACAGGATTCGCAGGAGATCTGTTTCATCACCGAAGGCAGCTACGCCGATTATATCGAAAAAGATCCGGATCTGAAAGCTCCCGGTGAGGGGAACTACGTCACCCCGGGCGGGAAGATCATCGGCAAACACCGCGGGATCATCCATTACACCGTCGGGCAGCGCCGCGGGCTCGGGATCGCCGCCGGATACCCCGTCTACGTCACGGGGATCAACGCGGAACGCAATGAAGTCGTGCTGGGCGAAGAGCGGGACCTCTACACTTCAGAGATCCGCTGCAAAAATCTGAATTTCATGAGCATTCCGGAGCCGGAGACCGGGGAAACGATCCGCGCCCGGGTGAAGATCCGCTATCATCACGAGGGCGAACAGGCTTCCGTGGAAATGGAAGGCCCTGACAGCGTCCGCATCGTCTTCGACCGGCCGGTCCGCGCGGCCACCCCGGGCCAGTCCGCGGTCTTCTATGATGAAGAGAACTGCGTCATCGGCAGCGGCATGATCATAAAAGAGTAAGTCAGCCGCCGCTGTAATTTTTTTCAGGCAAAGAGGTACCATGGCATTTGATTTCAAGAAAGAATACAAAGCATTTTACCTGCCGAAAAACAAACCCGGCATCATCACCATTCCTTCCATGAATTTCATCGCCGTCCGCGGAGAAGGCGACCCCAACCCGGAAGACAGCACCTATAAACAGTCCATCGGGATCCTTTACGGCATCGCCTTCACCCTGAAAATGAGCAAAATGGGCAGCCGGCAGATCGAGGGCTATTTCGATTATGTCGTCCCGCCGCTGGAGGGCTTCTGGCGGCAGGAGGGGATCGAAGGGATCGACTATACCCGCAAAGAGACCTTCCGCTGGATCTCCGTCATCCGTCTGCCGGACTTCGTCACAAAAGATGATTTCAGCTGGGCAGTTGAAGAAGCCTCCCGAAAGAAGAAAGCCGACTTTTCCATGGCCGAATTCCTGACGATCGAAGAAGGACTCTGCGTCCAGTGCATGCATATCGGACCCTACGACGAGGAGCCCGCCACGATCGCCCTGATGGATGAGCACGCGCGGCAGCAGGGATACGTGCCCGATTTCAGCGAAATCCGTCTCCATCACGAGATCTACCTCAGCGATCCGCGGAAAACCGCTCCGGAAAAGCAGAAAACCGTGATCCGCCATCCCGTCCGGAAAGCATAAAAGGCGGGGCATCCGGTGCCGGAACCGCCGTTCGGATCAGATCAAAGCAAAAAGGGGCTGCCGCACGTGCATTTGCGGCAGCCCCTTACTTTATATTTTATCTGACAATGTATCAGTGCCCGGCTTCAAAACGTTGTGCATTTCGTCCGAGATTTGTAAGTTTTTGCAAATTTGCGCTGAAGCCGGAAAAAGTATCGCGAAAAATCTCGTAATACTCCCGGTAAATGGCCGTGTTCTCAGGAATAGGTGTAATAATGTGATCCTGGAACCGGACTACATCATCCGCAGCTTCCGGCAGGGAAGCCCAGAATCCTGCTCCGACACCGGCTGTGAGTGCAGCGCCAAGACAGGCCTGTTCCTCTCCGATGATCCGTTTCACCGGTTTGTTAAAGATATCCGCCATGATTTGGGTCCAGATATCGCTGCGGGCAGCCCCACCAGCGGCAAGGTAGGTTTCGGCAGAAAATCCCAGCTTTTCACATATCTCGGCGCATTGCCGGAGGTTGAAAACAACGCCTTCCATGACGGCACGTGTCATTTCCGCAAAGCCTGTTGACGCGTTGACCCCGATGAAGGAACTGCTGATATCGGACATCAGATGCGGGCAGCGTTCTCCGTTGAGATATGGATAGAAAAGGATCCCTCCGGAGCCAGGAGCGACTTTGGAGACTGCCTGCTGAATAACTTCATAGGATGGATTGCCTGTGATCCCCCGCCACCATTTCAGACACAGCCCTGCACTCATTGTGGCACCGTAAAGGACCCAGCGTCCGGAATGGTACGCCGAAAACATATTGGTGTTCAGAGCCGGATTGATTACCGGACGGTCGATCTGGTAGGATACCTGTCCGCTGGTGCCGATGTTGATAATGGCATCTCCATTGCGGACCATACCGCTTCCGACGCTCATCATGGTCAGATCGCCGCCGCCTGCTGCGACCAATGTCCCGATCTTTAAACCGGTGACCGCTGATGCTTCGGCTGTGATTTTCCCTGTGATGGCAGTCGGTTCCGTGCATTCGGGGAAAATGCTGCGCGGCAGCCCGGCTATTGAAATGATCTCATCTGACCAGCGGTTGTTTTCAATGTCAAAAAGGAGCGTAGCACTGGCATCGGAATATTCCGAAGAAAAAACACCGCAAAGAAGATAACGGATATAATCCTTCGGAGAGCAGACATGGGCGATCCGTTCAAAATTTGCAGGTTCGTTGTCTCTTATCCACAGCAGTGATGTAAGCATGAATCCCGGGTAAACCGGGTTGCGGAACAATCTGCGCTGGTCTTTTACAGAAATGCTTTTTTTGATTTGATCCACCTGTGCGCCGGAACGGGCATCGCAGTGCAAGATCGCCGGGCGGATGACGTGATAATTCCTGTCCAATGTAACTACGCCGTGCATCTGTCCTGAAAAACCCATGGCTGTAATTTCAGATGGTTCGATTCCGGCTTTACTGACCGCATTTCGAATGGTCGTGACGCAGGCATTCCACCAGACTTGCGGATCCTGTTCGGCATAACCCTGAATGGGACTGTCAAACTGGTAAGCAAGGGCATCAGAAGAAAGAATACGTCCGTCAAGAGAAAGAACCACATTATGACATTCTCTATTTGCAAAATCTATAACTTCATCCGTGATTCCCATGCCATTGGTTGTAAGAGTGAACCTGAAGTTCTTGTTATGCTCCTTT
>CADBKS010000240.1:4293-5056 GCA_902795255.1 uncultured Chloroflexota bacterium | reverse complement strand
ACAAAGAACATGAATGTATGTCCCGAGAGGAAATGAAAAAGCTGCAAAGCGAAAAGCTCGTCAGGCAGGTGCAGAACGTCTGGGACAACGTGCCCTACTACCGCAGGAAAATGGAGGTCAGGGGTCTGAAACCCTCGGATATACAGTCCATCGACGATCTGCATAAACTGCCGTTTTTGTCGAAAGCCGACCTGCGGGACGCTTACCCCTACGGTCTGCTTGCAAGACCCCTCGATGAGTGCGTGCGTATCCAGTCAACGAGCGGTACGACGGGCAAGCGCGTCGTGGCTTTCTACACCCTGAACGACGTCGATATGTGGGAGGACTGCACCGCCCGTGCCATAGTCGCGGCGGGCGGCAATAAGGACGATGTATGTCAGATCGCTTACGGCTACGGACTTTTCACGGGCGGAGCGGGTCTGCACGGCGGCTCCCATAAGGTGGGCTGTCTGACCCTGCCCATGTCATCGGGCAACACCGAAAGACAGATACAGTTCATGCGCGACCTCCAAGCCACTATACTCTGCTGCACCCCCTCCTACGCCGCTTACATCGGCGAGACACTGCACGAGATGGGACTTTCCCCCGACGACATCAAGCTGAAAGCAGGCATTTTCGGCGCCGAGCCCTGGACCGAGGAAATGCGCCGCGAGATCGAGAAGTCGCTGGGAATAAAGGCGTATGACATCTACGGACTGACCGAGCTTTCGGGTCCGGGCGTGTCCTTTGAATGCTCGGAACAGACGGGTATGCATATCAACGA
>CADBKS010000240.1:0-4256 GCA_902795255.1 uncultured Chloroflexota bacterium | reverse complement strand
TTGACAAGGAGGCTTTCCCTCTGCTCAGATACCGCACCCGCGATATCTGCGTGCTTTCTAGGAAGAAATGCTCCTGCGGCAGAACTCTCGTGAAGATGGCGAAGCCTATGGGCAGAAGCGACGATATGCTGATAATCAAGGGCGTGAACGTATTCCCGTCCCAGAGCGAATCGGTGCTTGTCAAAATGGCTAAGACCATGCCGAACTATCAGATCGTTGTTGACCGGGTCAATAACAGCGACACGCTTGAAGTCATGGTCGAAATGACCCCTGAGCTGTTCTCCGATAATCTCGGTCAGATCAACGAGATGGAGAAACACCTGATCGCTTCCCTGAAGGCCATGCTGGGCATTTATGCAAAAGTCCGTCTCGTCGCGCCGAAATCGATCGCGAGAAGCGAAGGGAAAGCGGTGCGCGTGATCGATAAACGGAAAATCTAATGGAGGGCAACATGGATATTTACCAAATTTCGGTATTTCTTGAAAACCAGACCGGTAAACTTTTCGAATTGACCGATATCCTTTCCCGAAACGGGATCGATCTGCGTGCCATCAATATTGCGGAAACCTCCGATTACGGCATTTTGCGTGTGATCACGCAGGATTCGGATAAAGCCGTTCAGGTACTGGCCGAAAATGGCTTTATCGCGACCAAAACACCTGTTCTGGCTGTGGGCGTTAAAGATGAGCCGGGCGGTCTCACATCATTACTTCACATCATGGCAGAGGAGAATTTTGATGTAGAATATATGTATTCCATATTCGGTCAGCCGAACGGATTGGCCTACATGATCCTTCGTGTCAATGATGTTGCTGCAGCAAGCGAAATGCTCAACAAACATAATGTCCACATTGCTGACTGTGCTGATCTTGGAATTATTTAGATTTTTCAATAAGGAACTTGTATTATGAAAGAAATGAGCCGACGAAACGTCCTGTTTACAGACTCGATCATCCGCCGTATGACACGGATCTCGATTGCCAACAACGCGATCAACCTGTCACAGGGATTTCCGGATTTTGATCCTCCGAAAGAAATGACCGACCGGCTGAAAGAGGTCAGCGCGATGGGCCCGCATCAGTATCCGATCACGATGGGAGCTCCCAATTTCAGACAGGCACTGTGTGAGAAATGCGGCCGGTTTATGGGCATGACCTTCGATCCCGAAAAGGAAGTCGTCGTCACGATCGGCTCCACGGAAGCGATGGTCGACACGATTTTTGCCCTTACCAATCCGGGAGATAAGATCATCATTTTCTCACCGTATTTTGAAAACTACAAAGCGCAGGCGATATTTGCCGACTGCGAGCCGATCTTCGTGCCCCTTGAACCCCCGGAATATAATTTCGATCCGGAAGTTCTGGAAGATGCATTCCGCCAGGATCCGAAGGCGATCCTGATCTGCAATCCGTCAAATCCGTCCGGCAAGGTCTTCACCCGTGCGGAACTGGACCTGATTGCGGATCTCTGCAAGAAATATGACGTGTATGCCATCATGGATGAACCGTATGAACATATCGTTTATGATGACAACAAACATATTTATATGGCCAGCCTGCCCGGAATGTATGAACGGACAGTCTCCTGTTCCAGCCTTTCAAAGACCTACTCCATCACCGGATGGCGCCTGGGATATGCGATCGCTCCGGAAAACATCATGACCCGCATCAAGCAGTATCATGATTTCAATACCGTCGGCGCCGCGTCTCCGCTGATGGAAGCTGCCTGTGTCGGCCTCCGTTTCCCTGACAGTTATTACGTTGGTTTTCAGGCCCACTATGCCCATATGAAAGACCTGTTCTGCTCCGGCATGAAAAATATCGGGATCCCGTTCACCGAACCGCAGGGCACTTACTTCGTGCTTGCGGACATCCGGCCTTACATGAAACCCGGCATGAACGATGTGGACTTCTGCGTCGAAATGACCAAAAAGATCGGTGTCGCGGCAGTTCCCGGCAGTTCCTTCTTCAAAGAAGGCGGTGAAGGGATCATCCGGCTGCATTTCGCAAAGAAGGATGAAACGCTGATCGAGGCGCTGGACCGTCTTTCAAATATCAAAAAGATGCTCGATTAGAGCTGTTTTCCGGCAAAACATAACGGGGAGGAAATTATTCTTCCCCGTTTTTAATTCCCTGTGTAATAGTTATAGCAGAAATCACAAAGATTTTTCCCGTCCGGGGATGCCAGGTACCAGCAGGTATACCATTTATCTTTGTCCTCAATGATCTCCATCGGCATCACGATCACCGCGGTTTCACCGGATCGAACGGTTCCCGTGAGCGGAAATGTGTTCTGATGCATCCAGTTATACCCGGAATAAAAAACCAGCGAGTAGGAAGCGTCCCAGTCCGTACTGCCGTTATTTCGGATAGAAAAGGAGACATTTTCAAAATGGTCGTAAGCCTTAAAAGTATGCTGATCTTTCGGGTTTGATGACTGAAATTCCGCGGAAATGTCCGCGCCTGAATAACGGGCCGGTGCGGAACCGTTTGTTTTCTGAAATGCCCAGTAGCCTTCTTTTCCCGGAACACCCGCGGCTGCATCTTCAACGGAATTTTCCCCGCTGCCGTGGTTATAGCAAAACTCATAAAAGGCCTGTCCATCCGTATTTTTCATCTGCCAGCAGGATTTCCATGACGGGTTGGTATTCAGGACCGGGATGCTGAAGACGCCTCTTTCTCCGGGATGTACGGTTGAGCCCAGCCGGATCGTACCCTGTTTCGACGGATCGACACCTGCATAAAAATCCAGGTAATAATCTCCGGTCCAGGTACTGCTGCCGGTATTATCAAATGCCGCATATAATGTTTCGGCCGTACCGGATGAATATTCAACAGGATCAAAGAATGACCATTCCGCCGAGTCTGAGCCGGATCTTATGACCGTTCCTTCAGGGACTGCACCGGAATCAGCTGATTCTTTAAAAGCGCTTTCAAAATCGATCCTGCCATAGAGCTGCGGTGTAGATGTCGGGTACATTTCCGTCTCATATCCCGGGTTTTCAAGGGAAGGACCTTTAGCCGTGATGCCGGCATTCAGATCCCACAGCAGCTGTTTGTCCGGGCCGCCGGAAGCTTTCTGGCCCCGCTCCGGGATGTTGCAGGCCCCGATCATCAGGAGCAGCCCAAGAACCAGAACGGTGCCTGCTTTATTTCGCATAAAGCCACTCATATATTTTCGCATTGCAATATATGTTATGCATATAATCCCTGGTCTCCTGGTACCTTACGACTTCGTAAAGAAGATCCGGATCATTATCCGATGAATTCAGCCATATCTGTGTGTTTCCGGATCCGCCGTTGTATGAGGCGACCATCGCGGCATTCGACTGATCGAAATAACTCCTGACACGCCGGAGATAGGAAGCCGCAAAATTAACAGAGACCTGTACGCGCAGCAGATCCGAAACGGAATAGTCCGGAGGCCAGTGCAGCGTTTTTGCGATCTCATCGCCTGTTGCCGGCATGATCTGCATCAGGCCGAGTGCACCCGCGCCGGAACCTGCCCACGGATTGTACATACTCTCCTGCTTCATCAGCGCATACAGGATGAACGGTGAAATTCCGTATTCTTCTGCAGCCGGTTTGACATATTCGTAATACCAGGGACCGAAACGAATATGATTGAAATAATTCGGCACCTCAAGCGTACGGTCATTTTCGTAAAGGTAAGCATTATTCGTCACCTCCAGCGAAGGCAGAGGAGAGGTTGCTCCTGATGTTTGCCAGCTGCGTGCGCACGGAGGCGTCACGGCGCTGATTGCGTGCCTCGACGACGATGCCGCCAAGGATGGACGGGTCGACCTTCTCCACCAGGAACACAGGCACGCCGAAGTCCTGCTCGCACTGGGCGCAGATCTTTGCGCGCAGCTCGTCGTCAAGCGGGACGGCGGTCGTGACGGTAACGGGGATCGTGGTCTCGTCGGTCTCGACGAGCGTCTTGTATGCGGACAGGACGTCACCAATGTTGCCCTGCTCGCCCTGCTCGAAGAGAACCGTGAGCGTATCCATCATCTCGGGGGAGAGCTTGTTAAGCACCTCGAGATGCTCGAGGTTGCGGTCGATGCGCCCGGCATCGCGTGCAGCCTCGTGGAGGATCCTGGCATAAGCCTCGACCCTGTTTTGCTCGATGCGGCTCTTAGGCATTCAGGCTACCTACTTCCGCGAGATACTTCTCGGCAAGCGAGCGCTGCGTGGAAACGTCCATGCCTTCGCCGATGATCTTGCCGGCAATGTCGACGGAAAGGTCGACGACGG
>CADBKS010000239.1 GCA_902795255.1 uncultured Chloroflexota bacterium | reverse complement strand
CCGGGGTGGAAGTTCCTTCGACCTCAATGGCTTTGGCTTCGATCTCGAAAGGCTGTTTGGCTTCCGGGGTCAGCTTGAACAGGCCGTGGACGATCAGTGCGGCGCCGACGTTCTGTCCGGCGATCTCGCTGTAGTTGCTGACGCTGTCGAACATGACGACCTGCAGCGGCAGGTGTGTGCTGCCGTCGTTCAGGCTGATGAAGGCCATGGCTTTCTGGTCGCGGATCGTTTTGATCCATCCGCAGACGGTGATCTCTTTCCCGCCGAAGCTTTCCGGTGAGGCAAATAATTCTCTGATTTCTGTGCGTTTCACTTTATCAAACTCCTGATAAATAATCTTTTGATTTGGTTCGTCCGGATCCCCGGATCAATGGATCGTCCAGCAAACGTATGAGTTCGCATTCCGGATCGCGGTGCCCTGGTCGGAATACATCTGGAAGAACGGGCAGTACTGTCCCAGACCGAATTCGGTGCTGCCGACATTGTTGAAGCTGAAGCAGGCCCATTCGCCGTAAGCAACATCTTTGCCGAGATAGACCGGGTCGCGCGGCTGGATATTGGCGCCGCCCAGATTGCCGACCTGCATAAAGTAATTTTCATTCCAGACACCGGAGCCGCCGTTCTTGATGCAGACCTCAATGTAAAGATCGGTCCGCGGGACGAAATCCGACCAGTTTTCCGGATGCCCGATCTCATAGACCCGGTAGCTCGTATCATCCACATGATAGTACGGACGTGCCTGTTCCGTGGCGGTCGGCGGGATCACGGGGATGGCGCTGGTGGCTGTCGGTTCCGGCGTCGGGGTCGAAGTTTCGGTAGGCGTGGGGGAGGGATTATCGATCGCCCATTGTGTTTCGGTCTCACGGCGCATTGCCTCCGCGGTGGAAACGGCTGCGGTCTGCATCTGTTCGGGACTCATTGTCGGTGTTTTGGTCGGCGCGACCGGAATATTGGCGCACGCGCTCAGGATGCCTGCAGACAGGATCAGAAATAACAGGCTTCGGAATGTTTTCATCTTCTTCCCTCCAAAGATTTTCTTACTCATTGCATTATAAACGATATTGTCTGAATGCGTCAAATCCGGCTGTAAAATCATTCGCTTCCTGACCGGATTTACAGCGGAAAAAAGGTCTCTGTCAGCGGACTTCCGGATCCGCGGACGGGTAGATCGTAAAATAAACCCGCCGGACGACGGTGCCGTCATAGTCCCGGTCGCCTGCATAGTTCAGTCCCCAGATCCCGTCAAAGGATTCCCACGACCATCGGACGGCGCTTCCGTAAAAAGGGTCGTTGAATGTGAACAGGTCGTTTTCTTCATCCGCTGCTGTCAGGACCGCGGCATGGTTCATGGTCCCCGGGACCCAGTTGGTTTTGACAAGTACGCCGACCGGTCCGTGTTCCCGGAACGCTGTCAGCAGTTCTTCCCGGGAAGCGTTCATCTCCAGCCGGTGGGTGTAACCGAGTTCCGCCAGTTCATCCGCCGCGCTTGCGGAGGACATGCCTCTTCCGGCCGCATAAAGTCCCTGCTCCGCGTTGCGGTCGATCGTCTCCTGAGCGGTGAGAACCGGATATTCGGGCGAGACGCTGTTCCACCAGGCGGTGATCATTTCAATGCATACCGGCACACAGCCGACGCCGGTCGGCGCTCCGTTCAGCAGCAGTCCGTCCTGGGAAAGGACCGGGACCTCATAACGCAGTGCGGCCGGGATCGCGGCGGGCTCCGTCGGAGCGGGTGAGGCGGTCGGTTCCCGGACCGGGGACGGCGATGCGGTCGGGACCGCGGTCGGCGCCGGTACAGCGGAAGGCTCGGCTTTCCTGCGGATCACCTGCGGGTCCGGAAGACGCTTCCGGCAGCCTGAAAAAAGCAGACATACTGCCAGGATCAGGAGCCAAAAGTCCGGAATAAGCGGTTTTCGGTGTACTTCACAATCGTTCATAAAAAAGGCGGCGTATGGTGCCTGCGCTGTCATTATACCGCATACCTTCCTTCCTGGGATCCGTCATGTGCGCCGCGGTTTCACAGAACAGATGATCGGATTCAAAAAAAACGGTTTTATGTGATAAGATTAAATTCTATTAAAACGCAGTACCGCGGCTTTTGCGGTACCGTATTCTGTGAATGGACTGGGGAGCATGGCAGAGGCAAATCCGATACATACATCTTTGAAACAGCGGCTGACGCCGCGGGAGCGGAGAGCGATCCTGATTTTCGGCCATGTGATCGCCGTGCTCCTTGCGCTGGCTGTTTCTCTGCTTTCCTGGGCAACAGAAGATGACTGGCTGGGTCTCTCTTTCTCGTTCCTGATGGAACGTCCGGAGCCGTGGTTTTACCTGCTGCCGATTCTCTGGCTGGTCCTGATGGCGCCGCTTTACAACGTCCGGAAAGCGCATTATTTTCAGTATGCGCTCCGGGTCGTGCTGGTTTCGGCTTTTATCTGTATTGCGGTTTATCTGCTGATCTTTTTCCTTGCACCGGCCAAATCGCTGCCCCGCCGCGGGGTGATCGTGTTTTTCATCGCCGCAGCGCTCTTTACCCTGCTGTGGCGGAGGATCTTCGTCCGCTTCTATTTCGTCAAGGATGCCTTCATCAATACGCTGATCGTCGGCGCGGGAAAAGCGGGAACGCGGATCGCCGAGATCATCAACACAACAGAAGGGGTCCCGTACCATGTGCTGGGCTTTATTGACGATGATCCCGAAAAACTCGGTAAGATGATCGAAGGCTATCCGGTGCTGGGCGGCTCGGACCGTTATTTCGAGATCGTTGAACAGCAGCAGGCTTCCCAGATCATTATGGCGATCAGCAACCACCTGGATGAAAAAATGTTTGACGCGCTGTCGCAGTCCGAAGAACTCGGGATCACGGTCACGACAATGCCGATGATCTACGAGGAGATCCTCGGGCGTGTGCCGGTCCATCTTCTGAATACGGACTGGCTGCTGCGTTCTTTTTATGATATGTCGCATACCAGCCTGTTTTTTGAGATCGCCAAACGCTTTTTTGATGTTCTCGGCGGGGTCGTCGGGCTCCTGATCCTGATCCTGATCACGCCTTTCATTGCGATCGCGACCCTGATCGACAGCGGACGCCCGATTTTTTACACTCAGGAACGCCTCGGACTGCGCGGCAGTTCCTTCAATATGATCAAGTTCCGGACAATGGTGCAGAATGCGGAAAGAGACGGGATCGCCCGTCCGGCTTCCGAACATGATTCCCGGATCACCCGGGTCGGTTCTTTTCTGCGCCACAGCCATCTGGATGAAATGCCACAGTTTATCAATGTTCTCCGCGGTGACCTCAGTCTTGTCGGGCCCCGCGCGGAACGCCCTCAAATCGTCAAAGACCTTCAGCGGGAGGTTCCTTTTTACCGCGCCCGGCTCCTGGTCCGTCCCGGGATCACCGGATGGGCTCAGGTCAATCAGAACTACGCGTCCGGTGCGGAAGAAAATACGGTCAAACTCGAGTATGACCTCTTCTATATCAAGCACCGCAGCCTGCTGATGGACCTTTCGATCCTTTTCCATACGTTCAAGACGGTTTTCGGGCTGAAAGGACGCTGATCTTTGTCTCTCCACATCAAAAAAGGGATTCGGAACCGCTATTTCTTCATGATCGATATCGTGATGATCATCGTTTGTGTGATCGTCAGTTATATGCTGCGTTTCGAGTTTAACAAAACACTTGTCGGGCTTTATCTCCATTCGATGTACTGGATGATCGGCGTATGCCTGGTCGTCAAGCTCGCTGTTTATTACCGCTTCGGCCTCTACCGCCATCTCTGGGCGTATGCCAGTGTGGATGAGATGCGGCTGATTGCGCTTTCCGTGGCAACGGGTTCGGTGCTTTCGGCAGTCGTCATGCTGATCCTGAACCGGATGAAGGTATTCCCGGGGTTCCCGCGTTCGGCGCTGATCATTGATTTTGTCCTGTCGCTGCTGGCTGTCGGGGCTCCCCGTTTCGCGGTCCGTGCCATTGCATCCCGTGATAATCAGAAAGCCGTGAAAGCACAGGAAAAATTTATGAAGCGGGCCCTGATTGTCGGTGCCGGTGATGCCGGGGCGATCGTCTGTCGTGAAGTGCTGAAAAACCCGCAGCTGAAGTTTAAGCCGGTCGGTTTTGTTGATGATGATGAAAAGAAGCTCAACCAGGAGATCCACGGTGTCAAAGTGCTCGGATTGATCTCGGAGATCGGTTCCGTGATCGAAAAGAACCGGGTGGAAACCGTGCTCTTCGCGATCCCGAGCGCTCCCGGCCGGGT
>CADBKS010000238.1 GCA_902795255.1 uncultured Chloroflexota bacterium | reverse complement strand
AGCGATGCGGATCGCTTATGCACGGCACCACGGCCAGAAAGACAAAGCCGGGCTGCCCTATATCTTCCATCCCTATCATCTTGCCGAACAGATGGGGGATGACGAATATGCGGTCTGCACCGCGCTGCTGCATGACATTGTCGAAGACACCGGCATGACTTTCGAAGAACTTGAGGCGGAAGGATTTCCGGCCGAGGTGATCCGTGCGCTGAAACTGCTGACCCATCAGGACGGGGTCCCTTACCTCGGCAAATATATCGAGGACATCAAAAAGGATCCGCTCGCCCGCAAAGTCAAAATGGCAGACCTGCGCCACAACCTGGACGCGACCCGCCTTCCGCCAGCCCGGACGGAAGATGAGCGGATCCGGGACAAAAAGCGCTGCGAAAAATACCGGCAGGCCTTGGCGTTTCTCGAATCCTGAAACCGTCCGCAGAATTTTGACGGTCCGGCAGCCGGATCCGTAAAACACAAAGCAGTTTTTCAAAAATCGGATAATTCTTTATTTTCCGGATATTGTAAGATCAACGGAGGAAAAAATGAGACTCGCAAGTGCATTATCAGAACGCGCCCTGCTCCAGGAAAAGATCCTGGATCTGAAAAACAGACTGGAGAACAACGCTGTGCTCCAGGAAGGTGAAAAACCGAATGAGGATCCGTGGGAACTGCTGCACGAACTGGATTCGATCCTTGAAAAATACGAGGGGATCCTCGCAGCGATCAACCTGACGAACAGCAATACCCGGACCGCGGAAGGGGGCACGTTAACGGAACTGCTTTCCAAACGGGAAGCACTGGAAAAACGGATCGACGCACTGAGCCGGATGATGCAGACCGCGTCCGAAAAACCGCACCGGTTTGCCAGGAATGAAATCAAATGGCTGCCGTCGGTTTCGATCCCCGAGCTGAGGAAGCTCAAGGATGCGTCGGAAAAACAGCTGCGCGTCCTGAACGAACAGATCCAGGAGATCAACTGGACGACAGAGCTCATCGAAAAGTGATTTGCCGGGCATCCCGCCCGATAGATCAACCGGCGGAGCGGATACAAAACCACTATACCCAAAAGCGTCCCCTGCACAAATGACCCTTTAAACCCCTGTTACCTTATTAAACCCAAAACGCACAAATCACACATCACTACCACGTATCATCCGCCAACGGCAGGGCTGTCCTCCCGGACAGCCCTGTTCTTATATTTCAACGCGGTATGTTGAAAAGTTCCGAATCGGAAGATAACAGGTCCACGCACAGAGCTATTGATTATAATATATAATCATTCTGATCGTTTACGGATTATTCTGTTTTGATTTGATTCGGTGCAGGGGCCGGGGATGGCGGTGCTGCGGAAAGGCTGGGTATGATGCGGGACGGAGAGAAGACGGTCTGGGGCGTGATCGGCGCGGGGGAGATCCTGCGGCGCTGGATCAAAGGCGCCCGGCAGGCGGAGAATACGGAGATCCGGGCTGTCGCCTCCCGGAGGATCGATTCGGCACAGAAAGCCGCATCCGAACTGGACATTCCCGAAGCCCTGACGGTCGAAGAACTGCTTGGGCGGGAAGATATCGAGGCGGTCTATATTGCCGTTCCTCACAACGCCCACAGGGAAATGACGCTCCGGGCACTGGAAGCCGGCAAGCATGTGCTCCTCGAAAAACCTGCCGCGGTGAATGCGGCGGAATTCCGGGAGATCGCGGCGTGTGCCGCGAGGCAGCGGCGTTTCCTCATGGAAGCGGTCTGGACCCGTTTTTTCCCGCTGATGAAGACACTGCGTGAGATCCTCGACAGCGGGGAGATCGGCGATGTGCGGATCATCCAGTCCGCGTTTGCCTTCCGCTCCTCGCCGGAATACGGCAGCGGTCGGCTGTTCGATCCGGAACGGGCGGGCGGCGGTCTGCTGGACGTCGGGGTCTATAACCTGCATTTTGCCGATCTGGTCCTCCAAAAGGAACCGCTGCAGCTCACCGGGTTCGCGTCCATGGATACGGATGAACTTCATATTAAGGTGGATGAACAGGCGGTCTGCCTGGCCCGTTATGACCGCGGGGAACTCGCGGTGATGACGAGCGCCATCCGCACGGACGTCCCGGACACTGCCCTGATCTGCGGGACGAAGGGGCAGATCCTGATCCCGGAATTCTGGCGCCCGGTCCGGATGCAAGTCACGGTCCGCGGAAAAACCCGTGAGATCAGCATGCCGGTCCCGCAAAATGTTCCCGGAGAACCGGATGAAGGTTTCCAGTACGAGATCCGCCACGTCAGCGAATGCATCCGCGCCGGCCTGACCGAATCCCCGGTAATGCCGTGGGAAAAAAGCCTGCATATTTTGCAGCAGTGCGACAGTTTGCGCGCGCAGTGGGGGCTGGTCTATCCGTTTGAAAAAAGCTCCGGCATGCCGCAGGCTGAAACAAAAAAACAGAGAGCTGATATGAACGGAATTACTCCAAATAATTCACCGAAAACAGAAGGGACGGTAAGCGGGCCGCTGCTTTCCGTGATCATCCCGGTCTGGAACGCGGAAGCGTACCTGCGGGACACACTGGACAGCATCCTTGCCCAGGACTTTCCGGATATGGAGATCCTGTGCGTCAATGACGGCTCCCCGGACGGCAGTACCGCGATCCTTGCGGAATACGCGCAGACCGATCCGCGGATCCGGGTCATTGAACAACCCAACAGCGGGACCGGTGCCGCCCGGAATCACGGTGTACGGGAAGCAGCCGGAAAGTACCTGTATTTTATGGATTGTGACGACCTGCTGGAACCCGGTGCTCTGGCCCTGTCCGCCGCATCGATGGAAGAACGCGGTCTGGAGTATCTGTGCTTCAACGCCGAAGCCTTCGGGGAAGATCCCGGGAGTGCCGCCATCGCGGCGGAGAAAAACCTCAATTATTTCCGGCGGAATCTGGATGAAGGCCGGGTCTTCACCGGCCAGGCCCTGATGAAAGCGATCATCGACGATCCGGACAGCCGCTTCAGCGCACCGGTCTGGCAGTGCATGATCTCCCGGTCCTTTTTTCTGGCGCACCGGCTGTGGTTTTCGGAAACGATCCTGAATGAGGACGAACCCTGGACCTTTGCCGTCCTGATGAAAGTCAAACGCGCCGGGTGCCTGAACCGGAAGTTTTACCGATACAGGATCCGCAGTGGGTCCATCATGAGCACCCCGGCGGATTTCCGGCATGCATTCAGCTATTACCTCTGCGCCCGTGCGTTTTATCAAACCGTCTCCGATCCGGATTTCGTCTGCGAGCCGGGGATGGAAGGAACGCTGGTATGGTACGCACAGTTTATTACAAGAAATGGTATTTATTGCTACAGAAAGTGCAGCGAGGAAGAGAAGAAAAAACGGCTGGAACTGCCGCTGGAGACTCGGATGGCTTTCGAGGCCGCCATCGCATATCCTGCGATGCTGCACGATAAACTGCAACAGGCAAAGGATGAGCTCCGCGCCGTTGAGGCGCTGCTCCCGCTGAATGAAGACAGCGGGGCCTGACCGCTGATGGCTGAACCGCTGCGGCTGCATCAGGAGGATGAGATGAACAGAAAGGTGATCTGCGCCGGGCATATCTGCATCGATATCACGCCCGTTTTTGATAAAGACCGGCAATTCAGCCGGATCACGGACCTGCTGGAACCCGGAAAACTCATTCTGATGGACGGCATCAGCATCCACACCGGCGGGAGTGTTGCCAACACCGGCCTGGCCATGAAGCTGCTGGGCTGCGATGTGCGGCTGATGGGGAAAGTCGGCTGCGACGCCCTCGGGCACAGCATCCGCGAGATCCTGGCTTCCTATGGCGCGGGCGGACTGATCGAAACAGCGGATTCCTCGACCTCCTACTCCGTCGTTCTGGCCATTCCGGGCATCGACCGGATCTTCCTGCACGATCCCGGCGCCAACGACAGCTTTTCGGCGGCCGACATCCCCTGGGACGAGATCGGCGGGACAACGCTCTTCCATTTCGGGTACCCGCCGCTGATGAAGCGGATGTATAATGAGGGCGGAAAAGAGCTGTGCGCGCTCTTCCGCCGGGTCAAAGAGGCGGGAATCGCCACCAGCCTGGACCTGGCAGCTGTCGACCCGCAGAGTGAGGCGGGGAAAGCCGACTGGCAGCTGATCCTGGAACGCACCCTTCCCTTCGTTGATTTCTTTGAGCCGAGCTTCGAAGAACTGAGCTGGATGCTCGACCGGAAGACCTGGGAAGCGCTTTCCGCCCGAGGAGGTGACATGACGGACGGACTCGACCCGGTAAAATATGCGCGGCCGCTGGCTGAAAAGTGCATCGGGATGGGATGCGGTGCCGTATTGATCAAATGCGGCATCTCCGGCATGTATTACAAATGGAGTTCCGAGACTTCATACCCGGAAAAGAAGCCCAACTGCAAG
>CADBKS010000237.1 GCA_902795255.1 uncultured Chloroflexota bacterium | reverse complement strand
ATATCTGTCTGCTTAGAAACATCGATCAGAACAATATCTTCCGCTTTGTTATCTTCCAAAATTGACACGATTTTTCGCGCTAATTCATTTGCTTCCATTCTGTATTCCTTATATTTTTTTTGTTAGTATTGATTATATACGAGTTTTTATCAAATCAGGTGCCTGGTATAAACAGATGTATAAATCGGTCCGCCGGGCTTCAGCAGGCTTTCAAATAATACGATGCTGTCCATGGGCGAGTCATCAACAACGGATGCCCCGAACCGCTCCCGAAGGCTGCTGATATTCGTATTTCCGGCTGCGCTGCCATCTTTCACCCGTCCCAGAGTCAGATGTGCTTTAAATGGCTTCCGGTCCGGATTGAATCCATTTCGGGTGAGATCTGCTGTAATCTGCTGCTGTATGCGGATCAGACTTTCAGCCCGGTCGATCCCCAGCCAAACGATCCGCGGATGCGCCGCATCGGGAAAAGCACCCACCGTTGTGAAATGCAGCAGCACGCGGTCTTCCGGTCCGCGGATACGGTTCAGGATCTGTTTAAGGTCCGGGATCCGTTTTTCATCAACATCACCGAGAAACTGCAGTGTAAGATGCAGATTTTGCAGGGAAGTCCACCGCACCGGCATTTTTCTGCAGATATCCTCTGCCAGCACGCTGAGGATCTGTTTTCTTGTACTTTCCTGTATCGGAAGGGCTATGAATAGTCGTTTCATGACGCTCCTGTCAGTAAAAACTTGTTTTATTATATCATTTTGAAGGCATCAGGTTCACAAGGCTCATCTGATTTTTCTCATGTTGAGTGAATGATGAGTATAATTATCTCCTGTATGATTTGATGTATAAGTCAGGAGCATTTGATTATGAGCAATGAAATCAGCGGAAATGAGATCCGCCGTCAGTTTTTGGAATTCTTTGAGAGCAAGGGACACACGATCGTGCGTTCTGCCAGTCTTGTTCCGACAGGAGATTCTACACTCCTTTTCACCAATGCCGGAATGGTTCAGTTTAAAGATATCTTCCTTGGTACTGACAGCCGTCCGTATAGCCGTGCCTGTGACAGCCAGAAGTGTATGCGTGTCGCCGGCAAACACAATGATTTGGATGATGTAGGCCGCGATGACCGTCACCACACCTTCTTTGAGATGCTTGGCAACTGGTCCTTTGCGGATTATTACAAGAAAGAGGCCATCAGTTGGGCGTGGGAACTTCTGACAAAGGTCTGGGGGCTGGATCCGACAAAGCTCTATGCTACTGTTTTTAAGGATGAAAAAGGTGAGATCCCCGCAGACGAGGAAGCTTATGCGATATGGTGTTCTCAGCCCGGTATGGATCCCAGCCATGTTCAGTATTTTGGCCGTAAGGAGAATTTCTGGGAAATGGCTGACACAGGCCCATGCGGTCCCTGCTCGGAGATCCATATTGATCTTGGACCGGATGCCTGCGATATGAAGGACGTTCCGGGGCACGTTTGCAAAGTCAACGGCGACTGCGCCCGATACACCGAATTATGGAACAATGTCTTTATCCAGTACAACCGTCTGGATAAAGATACTCTCGTTCCGCTGGCGCATAAATTCGTTGATACCGGTATGGGTTTTGAAAGAATTGTCGCGGTGCTCCAGCACAAAAACTCCAACTATAAAACAGACCTCTTTGCGCCGACCATGCGTGTTCTCCGTGAACTGACCGGTAAGACCGAAGAGGAAATGTATGCTGACTTCACTCCCTATCGCGTGATCGCGGACCACGGCCGTGCAGCCGCATTCCTGATCGCGGACGGGGTCACCCCCGGGAATGTTGGCCGTAATTACATCTGCCGAATGATCATCCGCAGGGCGGTACGTTTTGGTCAGCAGATCGGTCTGAACGATGCCTTTATGGGGAAGATTGCGGATGCCGTTATCGAAAGCTATGGCGATGCTTATCCCGAACTTCGCCGGAACCGCAAGGCGATCATTGACGCGGTCGATTGGGAAGAAGCCCGCTTCAAAAAGACACTTGACAACGGTATTGCTCACCTGAACGATATTATTGAAGGCCTGAAGAAAGAAGGAAAAACAGTTATCGACGGGGCGACCTGTTTCGACCTGCATTCGACCTATGGCCTGCCGCTGGAGATCACCCGGGATCTTGTAAGGGATCAGGGCTTTGATGTCGACCGGGACGGTTTTCTTGCTGCTCAGGAAGATCACCGCAAAGCTTCCGGCAAAGGCAGCTTCAAGTCGATGAACAGCGATGACACCGAGATTTATGACGGTTATCTGAAGCAGCTGATATCTGATGGCAAACTTCCCGAAGGAAAAGTTACCCAGGATCCTTATACGCTCAAGCCGGTTGCCACCAATGCCGTGATGCTCATCCGGGGCGGCGAACCGGTCTCTTCGCTGGATGAAGATGATGAAGCCGAAATCGTTGTGCCTGTGACCGGGTTCTATATGGAAATGGGCGGTCAGATCGGCGACAAAGGCACGATCACTGCTGAGGATGGTTCTGTATTCACTGTTGACTCAGTCCGGAAACCCTGTGCAGGGCTGATCGTTCACTGTGGGAAAATGACGAAAGGCAGCATTGCCGTCAATGATAAGGTTTCCGTTGAAGTTGACTCCCGATACCGCCATGATATTATGCGCAACCACACCGCCACACATTTGCTCCATGCGGCGCTGCATCAAGTTGTCGGCCCGGAAGCCCGTCAGGCAGGTTCTTATGTCTCGGACACGCGCTTGCGTTTTGACTTCAACAGCAACAAAGCGCTGACCCAGGAACAGCTCACCGAGATCGAGAATATCGTGAATGAGAATATTCTTTCCGATCAAATCGTCTATACGAAAATTGAAAACATCAATGATGCGATCAATGAGGGCGTTACTGCGCTGTTCAATGAAAAATACGGCGAACAGGTGCGTGTTGTACGTATTGGAGAAAACGGAAATATTTCCGCTGAACTTTGCGGCGGGACACATGTTGCGAATACCGGGGAGATCGGACTGTTTGTGATCGTTTCTGAGGGATCCGTCGCAACGGGGATCCGCAGGATCGAAGCGATCACTGGACGCGAGGCCAGCGCCCGTGTCCGGAAGGCAGCCGGAAATCTGCGCACCCTTGCTTCGATCATGAGCGTTCCTACTGAAGAAGTCGTTGAAAAGGTTGAACAGAATCAGCAGGCGCTTCAGAAGGCCGTAAAGGATATTGCGGACTTCAAAGCAAAGCTCGCGCTCAGCAAATTTGACGAATTGAAAAAGAAGGCTGTTACGATCGACGATACGGATGTTCTGGCTGTACAGGTCCCGGATGCCACACCGGATACACTTCGTGAAATGGCTGATCGGTTTAAGAATGAACACCCGAATGCTGTCGGCGTTTTCAGCACCATTCTGAATAATCAGGCTGTGTTCATTGTAAATGTTGCTGATGAACTGGTAAAACGCGGCATCAAGGCCGGCGATATTGCCAAACAGATCTCTGCTGTCGCCGGCGGTTCCGGCGGCGGGCGTCCGACGATGGCACAGGCCGGCGGGAAGATTCCGGAAAAGATTCCTGAATCACTTGATATGGCTGTAAAGCTTATTCGGGAAAAACTTGGTAAATAAGTTCCATTGACTGAATCAAAAACGCGGGGCATACAAAGCAGTGCTCCGCGTTTTTATTATTTCGTGGCGTCTGTGACTTTCCCGTATAAATCCTGATAATTACCCCTTAGATACTGAATTCCCCTGTCATCGTTTTTTGCAGGGGCAGGGATAATGACTGATTGCGATTCTTTTTTTCCGGCAGCGGATTTCCTGAATTCCTGCCACCTATGTTAATTATGAACAGACTGCTGCGATGCAAAATATTTCCGGGCATCTTCGGCATATTGTTCCGAAAGGCCGAGATCCCACAGCAACTGCAGCAGCGTATAACGGTCGCGGACTTCTTTTGCAGCGATCACCGCACTGTAAACATCGTTTCCGGAGATTCCGATTTGAGACGGATTTATCGGGGCATTGAAGGATTGAAGCAGCTTTTCCATTGTCTCTGTTTCCGGAAGGCTGGTGTGGATCAGATGACAAATTTTCCCCCAGTTATCCCTGATTACAGCCAGCCGTTTGCTTCGTGCTGAAGGATCGTTCTTCCTGGCCTTTGTTTCCAGAGCGATTATTTCATTTGCTGCCGCACCGTAATATTGTTTCATCCTGTTTTTCCAGTCGAAATAATTAAATACACGCAATCCGTCGTTTTCGAAATCAGGTATCTGTTCGGATAACTGATGATAAAGCCTGAGGCACAGGATCAATCCGACTCCAACCTGCGCACCATGCAGCGCGGGTGACTTTCCGGCCATCAGGGATTTCATTTCCCAATAATGCGACAGGTGGTGTTCACATCCGGAGGCCGGTCTTGAATTTCCGATGAAACTCATC
>CADBKS010000236.1 GCA_902795255.1 uncultured Chloroflexota bacterium | reverse complement strand
CCGCCACGGTCCGGCGGGAATTTTCAGATCGGCAGCTTTATCCGCAAGGAATGGCCTCCGGCCCTTTTCTTCGAACCGGAAACCGAATGAATCCGTTCCCCTGTGTGTAACAGGGAAGCAGCTCACCTGGAGATCCTTTTCATCGAAAATGATCCCCGGCTGCAGTTTGTGGAAAATCAGCGGAACAGCGGTCCGGCTGCCGCGGAGAACAACGGAAAAAAGCAGCTCCCGGATCCTTTCTACCGCGTCCGATCCGCCGTATATATGCATTTCCTCCATGGTTTCCCAGCGCACCATTGTTGAGACCAGACCGGCCAATCCCAGGATATGATCCAGATGACTGTGCGTGATCAGGATCTTATTCAGACGTTTCAGGCCGATCCCGGAGGTCAGCAGCTGCCGCTGTGTTCCCTCACCGCAGTCCACCATGAACCGGTGCTCATTATGCATCACGATCATCGACGGCAGGGAGCGTTTTACGGATGGAGCCGAAGCAGATGTTCCAAGATAAATTATTTCAAACACAAATCACACTCTTGTTATTTATTAAGCGTTACTATTTTACCATCTTTCACGCCTATCCGCGGATCATCCCTATTTCAACCATTATCAGCCAGGGCTTTCCTTCGGTATTAAAGCTGATCATATACGTCTGCAGGATCTCGTCCGTGCTGAAATACATGGTGACTTCTCCATCCGGATATTTCGCCCCTGTGATATTTGCGGGCTTCATTCCCGGAATCCAGAACAGTTCCATGACCTTCTGCACGTCCGCCTGTGAATCGACCGACATCATAAAAGTGATCTTCTCCAGCTCCGCGTCATCTGCTTCCGAAGAAAACTTATAATTGACCGATATTTCGGCGCTGTAACGGTTATTGACGGACTGGCACCCGACAATGTCATAAGTCCACCAGCAAATATGATCCGGATACTGACTCGTTACCTTCATGAGCTCGGCCGGGGTCGAAGTCATGATCCCGGGCAGTTTCTGTACGATCTCGGCAAAAGAATAAAGTGAAGGGTTATCCATCAACGGGTCATCGGCTGCAGCCGGACCGCTGAACAAAAAAAATAACAGCAGCAGTGCCGTAAAGGCGGCCAGCAATTTCTTTTTCATCTTCTTTCTCCGACGTTTATACAGTGGATCCGTCCGCTTTTGGCTTACCGGATATTATAAAAATGCTCAGTCCGAAGGCTGAGCACAGATCATCAATAGTTTTTAATTTTAGCCGATCAGTTCTTCGATCAGATTTTCCAGCTGGGCACCGGGGAGCGAACCCACATGACGGTTGACGATTTCTCCGTTTTTCACAAACAGCAGCGTCGGAATGCTCTGGATCCCCAGACTCCCTGCGACTTCATCGTTATCATCAATATTGATTTTCGCAACAATCACCTTTCCCGCGTATTTTTTTGCAGCCTGGTCCAGCAGAGGGCCGACCATTTTGCAGGGACCGCACCAGGGCGCCCAGAAGTCCACAACAACAGGAAGTTCAGACTTCAGGACTGCCTGCTCATAAGCGGAATCAGTAACATGAATAGGTTCTTCGATCATAATATCCTCCAAATAAACTACTGATTTTATCTTACCATGCTTTTATCTTTTCGGGTAACAGCTTTATCTGTTTTCTGATTCGAACAGAAATTATGCGGTTGTTTTATTCAACGAACCCGTTCTTTTACCGGGAAAAAATCAGGATGCAGCTTTTCCGAATACAAAAACTGCGGCTGTTGCACCGCAGTTTTCCGTTCCATTATCAGACCGTACGGATCCGTTATCCGTACAGGACTGCTTTATTTCGTTGTTTTATAGGTGATCACGGATGTAGCATCATCCGTCACGGTATGAGCCGTGAGGGTGATCCGGTGTTTTCCGACAGACTGGATCGTCGCGCACACCGGTGTCGTTCCGGATTTCTTCTGGCTGTATTCGATCTGATTGCCGTCGACATCGATCTCAACCGCAGCAGCATTTGAAACAGACCAGTATACGTTGATGCATTCGCCCAGCGGACCGCTGTCGGAATCGGCATAGAAGTAATTGATCTCCGGCACGATGCGGCGCTGCCCTTCCGTAGAATACTGGAAGGAACTGTACGCATCTGAGGTTACATTGAACGCATACAGCTCTACATTATGCGTTCCCGAATCCTGAATCGGACCGCAGAGCTTCAGAGAGCCCGGATTGACAACGTCTCCTTTATAAAGGCTTACACCGTCCACCGTAACTTCAACGATTGAAGCGCCTTCCGCTGCCCAATAGGCACGGACGCAGTCACCCGCGATCCCTGCATAATAATCCGGATAAAAATATTTGATATTGATCGGCGCATAACGCTGACCGTCCGGTACCCGGGTCGGTGTCACAGGAGCACTGTTTCCAACCTGGACTTTTACCCAGATTGTCTCCCCGAAATTGCTCCCCTGAGGAGAACGCATTTGCCAGTATCCGCGGTAGCTGCCGTCACCATAAGGTGCGATCAGATTGACGGAAAGGTCAACAGTCTGCCCGGGAGCAACAGTCGTCGGAACGTTGATGTTCCGGCCGCTCATCTGGTCACCGGTAACATATACAAAAGAATAATCCGGAGTCCATGTACAAGTACCTGTATTCTTTACGCGCCATGTTTTTGTAAAGGCCTGTCCCTGATAGAGTCTGTATCCGTCAGGGATAGTAATATCTGCAGCAAAGACCATCCCGTTTACACAGGAAGTAACGGTCTGCTGCGCGGGAACAACGACCGGCACCGGAACCGCAGGTGTCGGTGTCGCGATCTGACTCGGGCGCGCGATCGTTGTTTCGACTTCATTAAAGTTCATGCTGAAGAAGCGGTTCGCAATCGTCTGTGCCGTGCCGTCTTTCAGCATATCCGTCAGATGCCCGTTGACAACGGAAGTCAGGGAAGAATTTTTGCGGAGACCGAAAGCATAATTTTCTTTCACAAAACCGTCATAGAAGATCTGATATTTTCCGGTGCTGCGGTAGAGGCCTTCATAAACATCCTGATCGATCAGCACAAGATCGACATCTTTGCGGTCCAGGGCTTTCATTTCATCCGCGGCTGAGGAGTAGCTGTAAACATTTCTCACGCTGACGTATCCGCCGCCTACCAGATTTGTTTTGATCCACTGGTCAAAGCTTGTGCCTTTCTGAACACCGATCTTCAGGTCCCTGAAACTGGAAAGATCAACGGATGCCGGTTTTGTCAGTGTCGCAAGACCGATAAACTGTGCGTCGCCGGCATAGTAAACCCGGGTGAAATCAATTTTTTCCATACGTTCATCCGTTTTGGAGAACGCACCGCCGATCACATCGACCTGGCCGATATTAAGGGAGTCGATCATCCCGTCAAATGCAAGATTTACGGTTTCGACCTTGACGCCCATCCGCCGTCCGATCTCTTCCATCAGCGCAATATCGATCCCGGACTGGTTCCCGTCTTTATCGAAAATAATGAAGGGAATATATTCCGGCGGAACGCCGAATCGCAGAACACCCGCTTTCTGTACGTCAGCCAGGTCATCCGCATATACACTGCAAAACATTAATAATGTCATTAATGATAACAGCAGGATCAGTGCTTTTTTCATTTGAGCCTTCCTTTCAGTTTATATTCATTGGTCAAAAACACATAAAAATATTATAATTTATCATTATACAATTTGTAAAATCAAATCATTTTTTTACAGGAGGGAATTGAATGAAAAGGCCTATATTTATTTATTTGCTGCTGATCTTTCTGATCACTTGCGGGGCCGTTTCCGCGGAAACCCTGAACATGGGGACCTCTGCGGAATATCGTCCGTTTGTTTATTATGACTATAATGAAAAACTGA
Source organism: uncultured Chloroflexota bacterium (assembly GCA_902795255.1). The sequence continues at coordinate 3,986 of CADBKS010000236.1, read as the reverse complement.
CGGGGCTTGATATCGAGCTGATCAACGCGATCGGCAAACTGGAAGACTTTACGGTCACGCCGCTGGATATCGCATTCGACGGACTGATCGACTCCGTTTCTGTCGGGCAGATCGATCTGATCGGTGGTGCTTTTTCCAAAACACCGGAACGTGAATCACAGCTGCTCTTTTCCGACGTGTATTATACGAACGCTGCCGTAATCATCGCCTCCAAATCCGGAAGAGTTCCGGACAAACTTGACCGGGATAACTCTTCCGATCTCCGCATCGGCGTGCAGCGCGGTTCGAGCTTTGACCAGTGGTTGAAGACAAATCTCGTCGCAGAGGGAGTCATCAACACACAGAATATCTTCACTTTTTCAACGCTCGATGCCGGCCTGAAGGCCCTCAGCGGCGGAAACGTGGACCTGATCATGATGGACCGTGATGCCTATATTCATACCTATGAAAGCTCCGGAAATTTCAAGATCGTCAATGATACCCTTGCCAACGAGGAATACGCGTTCGCGGCGGCTCCGGGTTCCGAGGCCCTGATCGCGCGGATCAATGACGGCCTTGCAAAAATGAACGCCGATGGTGACGGTTCACTGAAAGCCCTGATCGATAAATACACACAAAGTGCAGGCGATGAAGCCGAGATCACCATCTCCCGCCCGTCCCAGGTCCAGCTGGTCCCTGTGATCGTCAGCCCGACCGCCACACCGATCCCGCCGATCAATCAGCCCGCCAACTGCAAAAATGTCATGGTATTCATGTCTGACGTTACCTATCAGGACGGGACAAAAGTGAATCCGGGCACGGAATTCACAAAGACCTGGCAGATCTACAATAACGGCTCCTGCACCTGGTACCAGGGATATACAATCGAGTTTGTCGACGGTGATTACATGAGCGCCAATTCCGCCGTAGTCCCGGTCGAAACCATCCCGGGCAGAACGGTCGATGTTCCGATGAAAATGAAAGCCCCGCAGGCTACCGGTACCTATACAGGATACTATCAGATGCGGGCTCCGGACGGAACGTTCTTCGGGCCGAAACTGACAGCCAAGATCATTGTCACGGAGGAACAGGTCAGTGCCCCTCCGGTCGGGGCATCGCCCGTGATCACGCAGTGGCAGCCGAATTACTATAAAGGCGATAACGGTTTCTGCCCGACGATCTACTGGACCGTCCGCAATGCCACCGCGATCCATTTCTCGATCAATAATAAGCGCATCTATACGACTTATTATCCGTCCGGATCCGTCGTGCTTTGCCCGGGCAACGGCAAAGGGGATTACGTATACGGGATCGTTGCGGAAGGTTCCAAGAAAGTCAGCTACGTTTTCACTTACACGAACACCGGCGGACCGAAAAAACAGCCGAACATTTTCCCGACCCCGGTCGCCCCGCCCAGATAATGAAAGGCATCTGCTGACCTATGAATACTGAAACAATGGAATATGCAGTCCGGAAGACAACAGAGCTTCTGGCCGTCGACAGTCCTACCGGTTATACCGCTGAAGCTGAAGCATTTGTGATCAATGCTTTCCATTCACTGGGCTTCAAAACCATTCACACCCGGAAAGGCGGCGTCATTGCTGATCTCGGAGGACCGGATACGGAGGAAGGCGGACTTGTTCTGGCTGCCCACACCGACACACTCGGCGGGATCGTTGCGGAGGTCAAAGGCGACGGCCGTCTCCGCATCACCGCGCTCGGCGGTCTGAATCCCAACAACACGGAAACGGAAAACTGCCGGATCATCACTAAATTCTCCGGCAGCTATGAAGGGACCCTGCAGCTGATCAACGCGTCTGTCCACGTGAACCGTGATTACAATAAGACAGAGCGTGAATTTGACAAAATGGAGATCGTGCTCGATGAACCCGTCCGTTCTGCAGAAGACGTAAAAGCGCTGGGGATCAACACCGGTGATATCGTATGTTTCGATCCGCGGACACGCGTCACGGCATCCGGTTATATCAAGAGCCGCTTCCTTGACGACAAACTGAGTGTCGGTATTCTGCTCGGACTCGCAAAATACATCCGGGACAATGACCTGCAGCTCAAACGTCACATTTACGCGTATATTACAGTATACGAAGAGGTTGGGCACGGCGGTTCCGCATCGATCCCGGATGGCGTCTCGGAGGTGATCTCCGTGGATATGGGCTGTGTCGGCAGCGGACTGCAGTGCACGGAGCATCAGGTATCGATCTGCGCCAAAGATTCGGGCGGTCCGTATGCTTACGAGACAGTCAAAGGGCTGATCGAAGCCGCGATCCGCTCGGGCGCCGATTACGCAGTCGATATTTATCCTTTCTACGGTTCTGACGTTGAAGCGACACTGCGTGCCGGCTGCGATATCCGTCACGGTCTGATCGGTTCGGGGGTCTACGCTTCCCACGGTTACGAACGCAGTCACAAGGATGGTGTACTGGCCACTCTGAAGCTGCTTGAGGCTTACATCACAAACTGAAGCAGGTCCTGTGAGCATAGATGCAAAAGGGCGGTTTGTCTCCGCCCTTTTTTCTATTATCGCTTATAATAAAATGGTCGCCGCAAATTTCGTGCGAGTTCTGTTAGCAGCTGATGGTATATAACCATACCGGCCGTCTCAGGCATTTCACAATCGGGGGCGGCCTGCGGCTTATGCAAACACGCGAGCAACTGTGCCGCGCCATGTGCGAAGCACAAACCTTTCGCCTGCCATATACATGTCATTATGAGCTCTAACAGGAGATATTGATCAGGAGGAGAGATGAATATTGAGATTCTCCGTTATCCCACGGATGCTGATTGGGAAAGATGCCTTTATCTGGCACGGATCACCCAGGGAAAAGACGATGCCAAAGTTCCGTCCGATGCCTGGAAAAAAAAGATCCTTGCCGCTGAACATTCACCTGTCCGCACACTGATGTACACGGTCGTTATGCGGGATATTCCCTATTACTGCAGTGTTCATCTTGTCCGGCATAAATTCGGCATTGAGCACTATGTACGCTCGCAGCGTGTCAATCCTGACCGCGGTGCCGAACGCCAGGACGCTCCGGTCACCCATGTGATGGATATGAATTTCCAGGCGCTTGTCAACTTCTGCAGAAAGCGCCTTTGCTACAAAGCAGATGCCACTACGCGCAGCATCGCGGTCGCAATCGTCGAAGAACTGCGCAAGGTGGATCCGATCTCGGCATCTTTCTGTGTCCCGGAATGCATTTACCGCGGCAAAGTCTGCCACGAGCTCCGGCCCTGCGGAAAATATGAATGGGGGCAGCAATGAGTGTACTTTGCGACCGGAATATAACCGAACGGATCCTGAACGGCATGATCGACTTTGAGCGTTCCGAAACGGATTGGGAAACCGTCCAAAAACAGATCAACCCCAATACACTGGATCTGACGCTCGGCCGGTTTATCCAGTGGCCAAGGGAGACACAGGAACCGCTTGTTTTCGGGCGCCCATACGAACCGGAAAAATTCTGGGAGCTGAAGGAAGTCAACCCGGATGAAGGGATCCTTTTAACCCCGGGAGATCTTTTCCTGGGCTGTTCCCGTGAGTTTTTCCGCATGCCGAAGGACATCTGCGGACAAGTCTACACGAAATCCAGCCTTGGCCGTGTATTTATCAACCACATGATGGCCGGTGTTATCGATGCGGGATTTGAAGGGACGATCACCCTGGAGCTTCGCAATGAAGGCAAACACAACGTTGTGATCCCCTATGCCGCGCGGGTCGTACAGATCCAGTTCAGTTATCTTTCCGAACTTCCGGATCATGACTATTCCCAGCGGACCAGCCGCTATATGGGCCAGATCCGACCGGAACCTTCCCGTCCGGAAAGAAAATAATTACAACTACCCGCAATTTCAAGTTAATTCAGGCGCTCCGGCGCCTTTATTCATGTTAGAGAAAACCACCTGCTAAGCAGGTGGAGCCGAAGAGCTTTAGCATAATGCTTATCGGGAGCATGCTGCCGGACCTGAATATGTGCTGTATGAGAAAT
>CADBKS010000235.1 GCA_902795255.1 uncultured Chloroflexota bacterium | reverse complement strand
TAGCGGTCCATATTGACCTGCGTCAGCGGAGAGACAAAGATGCGGTAGATCTTTTCGGCGGGGAGGTGCTCCTGCATCACCGGGTTCAGCCCGTGGATCCCTTCAACGATCAGGAGCTGGTTATCCTTCAGCTGCAGCACCTCTCCGGGCAGGGACTTTCCGCTCTTGAAATCAAATTTCGGAAGCTGCACTTTCTCTCCCGCGATCAGGCGGCGCATACAGTCCTGAAACAGATCGATGTTCAGCGCGTTCACCGTCTCGAAGTCATAATCGCCGTTCTCATCCCGGGGCGTCAGTTCGCGGTCGACGAAAAAGTTGTCCATCTCGATCGGGATCGGCGAGATCCCGTGAGCCAGCAGCTCGATCGAAAGACGCTTGGAGGAAGTCGTCTTGCCGGAGGATGAAGGACCGGCGATCATCACCACACGGATCTGCCCGCGGCGTTTCACGATCTCTTCGGCGGCTTTCATAAACTGGCGGTTCTGCAGGGATTCCGAGACGAGGATCACATCCCCGATCCGTCCCTCATCGATCGCCCGGTTGATAGAGCTGAGCATGCGGATGTTCAGGTTCTTCTGCCATTCACTGTATTCCTCGAAGATCGGGCGCAGCCGCTTGTATTTCTCAAGCGCACCCATCCGCATATCCTTTCCGTCTGTGGGATGGCGCAGCAGGAAACGGTTCTCACGTCCGGCATCCTCAAGCCGGAAATATTTCAGGCAGCCGGTCGAAGGCAGCATGTATCCGTAAAAATAATCCTGGAAATCGCCCAGGGTATAAGTCATCAGGTAAGGTTTGTTCCGGTAAGTGAGCAGATCGGTCTTATCAGTCTGGTTCTTCCGCTCAAAAAGCGCCCGGGCTTCTTCGATCGGGATCTCCTTCCGCGTGATCGGCAGATCCGCCGCGACCATATTCCGCATCTCCGCTTCAAGCTGCTGCCGGTCCTGCTTCACAAACGGCCGGGGGCCGCTCACGTTGCAGAGGATCCCGCCGCCATTGATCGAGTGCTTGACTTCGAGGTCAAAACCGGGGAAGATCTTTTCAAAGCAGGCGGCCAGCATAAAAACCAGGGAACGTTTGTAGATCGTCAGGCCGTCGCTGTGGTCCATTGTCAGCGGGACCACCTTCTTGGAGCGGTTCAGCCGGTAGGTCAGTTCACGGAGCTCACCGTTGACGATCCCGCCCATCAGGTCCGAACTCAGCTCCGGTTTGATCAGTTCCAGAAAATCCCCCAGCGCTGCGCCCCGCGGGCCTTCGATCACCCGGCCGTCAGGCAGTTCGGCCTGGATCGGCGCGGACGGTTCAGCAAATTTAAAATCAGACATACTCCCTCCCTGATCAAATAACAGGCTCCCCGAGCAGAACACCTTCCTGCCTGGAAAGCAGACGGACCTTATCGATCCGGTTCCTTACCGGATCGGGGAAGACGCATTTTACCGTCAGATAGTTGCCGGTCAGGCCGTGGCACTCCCACCGCCCGTCCTCCAGTCTCCGGGAAGATTCCCAAAGCACGCTCTGTTCGGAACCGATGAACGATTCCTCAAAGCGTTCGGTTTTGATCTCAAACAGATCCCGCAGGATCTTTGCGCGTTCCCGCTGGACCAGCTTCGGCACCGGGTCCTTCATGCGGGCCGCGGCCGTTCCGGGCCGCGGGGAATACGGGAACACATGCCCGCCCGAAAAGCGCAGGCTTTCGATAAATTCAACGGTTTCGGCAAACTCCCGGTCGGTTTCCCCCGGGAAGCCCGCGATCACATCCGTGGTGATGGCAAAATCGGGATTGACCCGGATCGCCGTTTCGGCCAGGCGCCTGAATTCCGCCGGCGTAGTGCGCCGCGCCATCCGTTTCAGGACACTGTTCGAACCGGACTGCAGCGGCAGGTGGAAATGCGGACACATCCGCGGATCTTCCCACAGGTAAAGGAAACGGTCCGAAAGGTTCCAGGATTCCAGGGAAGAAAGCCGGATCCGCGGGATGTCCGTTTCTTTCAGCAGGAAAGTGATCAGATCCGCCAGCTCCTCCGCGGGTTCCAGATCCAGCCCCCAGGCGCCGAGATTCACGCCGGTCAGGACGATCTCTTTCCCGTCCGAACGGAGCGCGGCTGTCACATCGCGCAGCACCCGTTCTTTGGACACACTGCGGGATTTTCCGCGGACCAGATGCGTCACGCAGAAGGTACAGTGGTTGTCGCAGCCGTCCTGGATCTTGATGAAGGCCCGCGTGCGCGCGTGGATCCCGGGCAGGATGATGCGCTTCAGCGGCTCCGTGTCGAAGATCTCCGGAGCGACCCCGAGAAGCTGCGCCGTCAGCGTATCCTTTTCCGCGTTCGGGACGACCCGGATGACACCATCCATGGCCGCCGCGGCTTCCGGCTCCATCGTGCTCCAGCAGCCGGTCACGACCACCTGTGCGCCGCTCTTTGCCGCACTGCGGACCTTCCCGCGGGAGTCTGATGCGGCCGCAGCTGTCACCGAGCAGGTATTGACCACCACCAGATCCGCGGACTCCGCGTCCGGAACGATCTCATGGCCCATCGCCGTAAACTGCGCGGCGTACCGTTCGATTTCCGCCTGGTTCAGGCGGCAGCCGATCGTATCAAAAAATACTTTCATGCGCTCTGTTTCTTTCCCAGTTCGACCGTCTTCTGCAGACAGGCGATCATGCCTTCGGTGACCGCGGTCCGCAGCCCGTCTTTTTCCATCATCGCCAGAGCCGCGGCCGTCGTGCCGCCGGGGGATGTGACTTCGTTTTTCAGGATGACCGGGTGTTTGCCGGTCTGTTTCATATATTCGGCCGAACCCAGCACCGTCTGCAGCACGATCTTCTCGGAAAGCGGACGCGGCAGCCCCATCTGCACGGAGGCATCGATCATGGATTCGATAAAGAGATAAACATAAGCCGGACCGGAGCCGGATACCGCCGTCACCAGGTTCAGGTCGGATTCGCGCTTCACCTCGAACTGCACGCCCAGGGCGGAAAGGATCCGCTCACAGAGCTCTTTCTGTTCCGGAACGACACCGGCCGCGGCATACCAGGCGCAAACACCTTCCCCGACCTGTGCCGGCGTGTTCGGCATGATCCGGATGATCCGTCTGCTTTCAAGCGAGTCCAGATAATAACTGACCGGAACACCGGCAACGATCGTCATGACCAGCGTTTCCGGACCGATCCGGTCTTTAAACGAGGAAACGGCATCATCCAGAAACTGGGGCTTCACGGCGATCAGGATGGCGTCCGCGCCATCCGCCGCCTCAGCGTTCGAAGCCGCGGCGTTGGTCCCGAGCCGGCCGCACAGTGCCTTCAGTTTTTCCGTATCCGGATCGCTGATATAAATATTCTCCGCGTCCGCCACGGACCGCGCGATGATCCCGGAAACAATGGCGCTCCCCATCATTCCCCCGCCGATAACAGCCAGTTTTTTCATTCCTGCACCTCCGATCACTTCACGACAACAGAGTCTTTTTCGTACCAGTCCGCCACGATCGTGTTTCCCGACGCGTTCACCGACATCTCCCGGTGGAACAGGACATAAGGCCTGTACGGGAAGCGTTTCAGCACCGCGTCTTTGACCTCCGGATCTCTCAGGACCGCGAGACGCTGTTTATATGTATGATAATAATTGCCCATCTCACCGCTCCGGTAAGACCGGAACGCACTGACGGACGTTGTGTCAAACCACTGGATCCGGGTCATGCCGAAGCAGAAAACCGCCAGGACAGCCGCCAGCCAGATCAGGCTGTACCGCCCGTTCCGCGCCGCGGGGAAAAAGCGTTCCGGAAGTTTCCCGCGCCGGATCAGCCAGCCCATCCAGTAATAAATGTTAAAGACCGCCAGGAACACCATCCCGAAATAGATCACGTTGATGATCCGGCCGACCAGCTCCAGATGATAATCCGTCATCGCGTAGATCGGCGGATAAAGCATCACCCCGGTCAGACAGACCGAATACAGCGTGACCAGTCCCGGCAGCGGGAAGCTCCGTCCGGAACGGGAGGCGATCTGCCACAGGACCGGGACCGGCATCAGGATCAGCGCCGCCACAGGCAGTGTGAACCAGTCCGCGAAAAAACGGCCCGCGTTTTTGAAAGACAGGAAAACCGCTTCGATCAGCCCGGGCTGTGTGTAATAACGCTGCCGGACGGCATTCCCCGGGGCGGCGATATTCAGGGCAAACGAGATAAAAAAGCACGCGGCCGGGATCAGAAAGCGCACCCGGTCCCTGTGTCTGGAAAGGACCAGCTGCAGCTCCGCGCTCACCAGCAGCACCGCCGCCGTCAGTCCGGTGACCAGGTTGCCGCCCCCGATGAACAGGAGCAGCAGCGAAGCGGCTGTCAGTTTCCCGATGCCCCGGCTGTCCGGTTCACGGAAAAGCCAGTACAGCAGCAGCGCACCGCCCCGTTGAACCAGTAAAAGCCCTGGCTGGCACGCGGAAGGAACTGTGTATATAAAACTGCAAAAACCGTGCCGATGATCAGCGCTTCCGTCCGGCTCCCGCGGTAGACTCTTCGCCAGACCGCGAAGGACAGGGAATAGATCCCGGTAAACAGGCCCGCAAAGATCAGCCAGGGGCCGGCGCTGTAATATTCTTCCTTAAAGACCATCGGGTTCATCGTGAAAAGGAACACTGCACTGAAGGACCCCTGCCAGGTCCGGTAGGTCTTCAGGATCCTGTCCCATGAGGCTTTGAGCACCGCGGAAAGCGTGCCGTACCGGTGCCACGCGCGCATCGTATCGATCCCGAAAGCGTAATCATCACCGCTCGGCACGTCATATTTTGCGGCAACCAGCATCGGCACCAGCAGCAGCACCAGCGCCAGAAACCCGAGCACGCAGAACCATTTCAGCGGGATCCCCGCCGCAGTTTTTTTCATATCGGTTTCCGAAACCGGGCGCCCGTCCCGGAAAACGGGGCCGCCCAAAAGCTGATCGTCCGGCGGAAGCGGATCAGTCCCGCATCCACCGTCCGTAAACCGCCATCGAAAGCAGCCGGCCGCCGCGGTCCAGATGGCACACCTCACCGGAGGAAACGCTGCCGCCTTTCCGCGCGGTCACTTCACGGATCGCGTTATACAGTGTGACGGATGAAGCCTTGACCGCGTAGGCCGTCACCAGCATAAAATCCGCCTCATCCGAAAGCACTGCCGAACAGGCTTCCAGCAGCGCCGGAAAACCCTTGTAGAATTCCCAGACTTCCCCTTTCGGGCCCCTGCCGAATTTCGGCGGGTCGAGGATGATCCCCTCATAATACGATCCGCGCCGGGCTTCGCGCTGGACAAATTTCAGCGCATCATCCAGGATCCAGCGGATGCGGTCCTGCGGGACCCGGCTGAGCTCCTGGTTTTCCTTTGCCCAGGCCACTGCCTTTTTGGATGCGTCCAGATGGGTGACCTTCGCCCCGGCAGCGGCACAGGCCATGGTGATGGCACCGGTATACCCGAAGAGGTTCAGCACCCGCATCGGGTTTCCGTATGCCGCGATGCGTTCCGTCACCCAGTCCCACTGGCAGGCCTGCTCCGGGAAGATGCCCAGATGCTTGGAGTTGGAGAACATGATGCGGAAGGTCAGCCCGCGGTAGCGCATCTTCCAGCTGTCCGGGACTTTCCGGATCATCTTCCAGTGCCCGCCGTTTTCCTCCGCGGAGGGGATAAACTCGGCTGAAGCCTTGTCCCATTCCCCGTCATCCATTTTCGGGGACCACACCGCTTCCGCCTCCGGACGGATCAGCCGGTAAGGACCGAACTGTTCCAGTTTCCGCCCGTTTCCGCTGTCCAGCAGACAGTATTCCTCCCAGCCGGGAGAGGTCAGCAAATTCACGATCGGTTTTGTTTCGTCATTTTTCATAACTACCATTATAAATATAGAAGCCGGCAGCCGCCGGCCGGCCGGCGTTTTTAGTGACGAAAGGGAGATGGAGGATAGGCACACCTTTTTTGTGCGCGTGGCAGTCGAAAGTGAGTGCTTCGCATGGCGCGGCCCAATTGTTCGTGTGTTTGCATAAGCTGCTTGCCGCGCCTGGTTTTATTAGCCGGGGGCACGGGCCGGCGAAAGCCGCCCGTTGCCCCCGGCACCCCCATTATTATGT
>CADBKS010000234.1 GCA_902795255.1 uncultured Chloroflexota bacterium | reverse complement strand
CCATGGTTTTTAGGCAAACTAACTTGTTGTGCTGTAGCTGTCTTTTAGCTAAAGCTCTTCGGCTCCACCTGCTTAGCAGGTGGTTTTCTCTACCATGAACGAAAGATCCGCTGCACAACAGCAGCGGATCTTTTCTTCAGGTCTGAAAATACACTTTCTAACGGAACGGGATGCACCCCGTCATTATTGACTGGCAATGACCAGATACAGCCCTTCACTGAGCAGCGACGCGAGAACACTGATCCCGCCTTTGAGGGTCAGGAACAGATCGCCATCCGAATCCGTACTGCTTTTGATCAAATCGTCTGACGAGAAGCCCATAAACACCAGGGCGGCGGAAGCTGCCGTATTCAGATCCGGTTTGAGGTCCATCAGTTTCATCGCTCCGGGAGTCATAAGGACAACAACATTATCGACCAGATTGTAATCATCAAACGTTACCCCAAGGCCGATCAGATCATCATCCTGAACGAGAGAATCGACAATGAAAATGTTGTCAACCAGCTCCGTAAATTCCGGAGCGATCCGCCTGACTTCATTTTTGGTCCTTCCCATATACACTGTGAAGGCATCGGCATCACCCAATTCTCCTTTGCAAAGGGCAGAGGAAAACAGTCCCAGCAACGCTGAGATCACCAGCAGTACAATAACCAAGCGTTTCATAGACACCTCCCTGACTTTTTTGTTATTTTTATCCTGTTTCCGGACAGGTATCAAGTGACAAAACTCCTGACAAAATCATTAAACAGGTATCCGCCGTTATGTACGTGTGAATCTTATTATGAGCCGCGGATACATAAATAAATGCAGCGTCTCAGGCTCATTAACCGGGGGCCGGGGCAAGCAGTTTATGCAAACATACGAACGATCGGGCAGCGCCTTGCGGTGCAGGTTACTCACTTTCGACTGCCATGTGCATATCAAAGTGAGCTCATATAGCAGACGATCCCGTCAGATTCACCGGGAAACGCCGGAATAACGGATCACCGTATTATCCGGCAGTCAGGCGCAGGATCGCGTGATCTCTGCGATCCGGGCGGGAATGTTCTGATAAAAAGCAGCCAGATGGATCCCGTCCACCAGCGCGTGATGGACCAGGATCGAGACCGGCATCATCAGTCTGCCTTTCATGTCTTCCTCATATTTTCCCCAGGTGATGCGGGGATTGGATTCATCCCCTCCTGCCACAGGCTGGATCAGCGAGGTATACCGGAGCCAGGGCACCGTAGAAACCAGATAGAGGCTGCTGAAATCATCATCTTCCTCAATGCTGCCCGTCTCGCGCGCCTGCTTTCGGGCCGATTCCGCATAAGACATATACGCTTCCATCGGCATATGGTGCTTCAGGGTACAGTAACAGTATGTACCGTTATCCAGCAGCTCGATATGCGAGGTCGGGCAGGCATCATACTCCGCGATCCCGCCATCCCGGATCCGACGGCGCAGTTCCGGCACATCATCCGCGGCCAGAGCGGCGGCATGCAGGAACAGCAGGTAGAAAGAATAATGATGTGCTTTGCTGAACTTTACCAGAGCAGTAACGTCCACATCCACCGTCACCCCGGCATAAGGATAAGGCAGGGAACGGAAATAGTTGAAATGGTCCCGTCTGGCATAATGATCCATATCAATAATCTTATAAGGCATCCGCAAACCTCCGTTTCATTGTTCCGGGTAAAACAAATGCCGCTGTCGCGGCATTTGTTTTACTGCTATTAGAAGCTCACTTTGATATGTACATGGCAATCGAAAGTGAGTGCTTCGCCTGGCGCGGCCCAATCGTCCGTGTGTTTGCCAAAGCCGCTGGCCGCGCCAGGTTTTATTAGCCGGGGCCGATCGGGCTGAGCTTCGCTCACCCGCCGGCCCCGGCACCCCGATTATTGTGTCATGGACAACAAGGCAATTAATTGTACATCCATGGCTCTAATGAGACTCAACCGCATACAGCGACGGTCACCTTTTCCCGGGAAAAACTATTCTCCCATAACTTCCTGATACGATTCAACTGCGTTCCTGACACAGTCATCGCAGGAGCAGAGCACCGTTCCGGTGCCAAGCCCTTTCAGCTCCCTGCAGATCACCGCACCGGAGCGCTCGCGGAACTTTTCAAAGATCTGCCGGGAAAAACGGGTGGTCCCGTTTCCGCCGGTTTTGTTCCCGGCAGCGATCACCGCGCCGATCAGGGCACCGCAGGGTCCCTGTCCGCTGCCCATCCCGCCACCGAAACCGGAAGCTGCATTGAGCAGCTGCGGATCATTTGCAAGCGCCGCAACGACCGCCTGGCAGCAATTGCAGACATGGCGCCTGCGCAGCTCCATCGCTTTTTCGACCGTAGAGAGGTCTTTCAGTTCTTTAGGTACCGCAATTTCCATAAAGCTCACCGCGCTTATTGACGGGCTTCCTTCAGCAGTTTTTTCCATTCCTTCACAATGCCGCGGTCATCGAAATAATCGATGCGCATGGCTTTGCGGACACGGGCCAGCGTGGCGTTGGTCTTTTCCACGGCTTTTGCAGTACCGGCCTGCAGGATGTCATAAACGCCGTCGATATCGGCTTCCCATTTCGCCCGTTCGGCACGGATCGGGCTGAGTTCAGACTCCAGAACATTGATCAGGAACTTCTTGCAGACACCGTCACCGAGTCCGCCGCGTTTGTAATGCTCCTTCATCTCATCCAGATTGGCGTAATCCGGCAGGAATTCCGCGAAATGTGCGTCCGTGCAGAGCGCATCCAGATAAGTGAACACGACGTTGCCTTCCAGATGGCCCGGATCCTCGATGCGGAGGTGCAGCGGATCCGTGAACATCTTGCCGTTGACCTGTTTTTTGACTGTCTTCGGGTCGTCGGAGAGGTAGATGCAGTTGCCGAGCGACTTGCTCATCTTCGCTTTGCCGTCCACACCGGGCAGCCGGCGCTGGGTCTCGTTTTCCGGGATCATCGCCTTCGGCAGGACCAGGGTCTCACCGTAGATCTTATTGAATTTCTCGACGATCTCGCGGGTCTGTTCGATCATCGGCAGCTGGTCTTCCCCAACCGGAACGACCGTGGCGTCAAACGCCGTAATGTCGGCAGCCTGGGAGACCGGATAGGCAAAGAAGCCGGCCGGAAGACCTTCGTCGGCAAAACCGCGCATCTGGATCTCAGCCTTTACGGTCGGGTTGCGGGAAAGGCGGGCCGTCGTCACCAGGTTCATGTAATAGAAAGTCAGCGCATGAAGCGCGGGCAGGGAAGACTGAAGGCAGATCGTCGTTTTATTCGGATCCAGCCCGACGGAAAGATAGTCCAGCGCGACCTGAATGATGTTGTCGCGGATCTTTCCGGGATTGTCCACATTGTCCGTCAGTGCCTGATCGTCCGCGATCAGGATATTGATCTCATCGAACTTTCCGGAGTTCTGCAGTTCCACGCGGCGCTTGAGCGATCCGACATAGTGTCCGAGATGCAGACGGCCGGTCGGGCGGTCTCCGGTGAGAATGATTTGTTTTTGAGTCTTTTCTTCGTTCATAAGGATATTCCTTTCAATTCCGATTCGGATCGTTCACTGTGCCGGATGCTGAAAATGTTCATATACGATAATGCTGACCGGCAAAATACTATTATATTCGATTCAGCCGTTCGTATGAGGGATGTGCCTGAGATTTTCCCCAGATCCCGTTCCGCCGGTAATCTCCAGACCGTTTTTGGCCAGTGTACGGATGGCATCCCGCATCCTTCGGGTAAACTCCGAATTTCCGATATGCGATTCACGGCGGGACGTGCCTTTTGTGAATGTCTCCGTATGTGAAGATCCATACAGATCATTCCAGAGATCCCCGTCCTTCTCCTTTTTGGTGTAATGCTGCCTGAAAAACCACGATACTTCGTGCGGAGCAAGGACCCGTTCATAAGCGTTTCCGTATGTCCCTTCCGCAAAGATCTTCTCGATCTGTTCTTCCGCCGGCGGCATGTCGAAGGGCATCCACGTACTTCCCGCCACGGCCGTTGAGAAATAAAAAGCCCGGTATTCATCGCCGCATTTTCTGAAATACGCGGCGGAAGCCCCGTAACGCTGAATGATCCGGACACAGAACGCTTCAAGCTTTTTCTCCCCGGCATAACTGCATTCGTCAGCCGAAACCTGCTTCGGCGGTTCCGGAGCGGAAAGCTTCAGAAATTCAGCCCTCTTTTCTTCCGGTACAAAGCGCTCCCAGTTTTCTTCGCTGATCTCAACACCGGCTGTTTTACTCAGTTTTTCATAGGTAATGGGCGTGAATTCATCTTCGGTGCCGAGTGTGATCCCGTATGATTTCTGCCTTGCCTGCATGATGCAGGGCCTGCCGTCCCGAAGGTCCAGCCCGGCTTCAGCGATCTCCCAGCCCGGTTCCGGCTCGAGCCTCTTCAGACCAACAAAAGAATTCCATGTGGTCCGTTCATTCCTGTACAGGCGCTGCCGGTACGGAGCCCCTGCTCTCTTTACCGGTTCATATAGT
>CADBKS010000233.1 GCA_902795255.1 uncultured Chloroflexota bacterium | reverse complement strand
GAATTCGTGGAGCGGCGGGTCGATCAGGCGGATGATCACCGGGAAGCCGGTCATCGCTTCGAACAGACCGTCGAAGTCAGCGCGCTGGAAGTGCAGCAGTTCGTCGCAGGCTTCAGTGCGGCCGGCGGAGTCCTTCGCAAGGATCATGCGCTGGACGATCGGCAGACGTTCGGTTTCGAAGAACATATGCTCGGTACGGCAGAGGCCGATACCCTTGGCGCCAAAGGAGCGGGCGCGGCGGGCATCCCGCGGGTAGTCGGAGTTCGCCCAGACCTGCAGGTCAGCGATCTCATCTGCCCAGGTGAGCAGGGTGTTCAGTTCGGGCATATCTTCGATGTTCGGGGTAACGACATCGATCTTGCCTTCGTAAGCCTTACCGGTGGAACCGTCGACGGAGATCCAGTCGCCTTCGTGGAGGACGACATCACCGCAGGTGAGGGTCTTCTTTTCCATGTCGATGACAGCGCTGGAAGCACCGACAACACACGGAACACCGAACTGACGGGCAACGACAGCAGCGTGGCTGGTGGCACCGCCTTCGGAGGTCAGGATACCGTTCGCGGAGAGCATGCCATGGACATCATCCGGTTTGGTGAACGGGCGGACCATAATGCAGTCCTGTTTGTAGTCGTTGTGCATTTCAACAACTTTGTCAGCGTCGAAATAGATCTGACCGATCGCGGCACCCGGGGAAGCATTGACACCGGAGGTGAGGACTTTCGCCTTCTTCAGGGCAGCCGGGTCGAACTGCGGGTGAAGCAGTGCGTCGATCTGTTTGGTGGTGACACGTTTGACAGCCGTCTTCTTGTCGATGAGGCCTTCATTGACGAGCTGGACAGCGATCTTCACGGCGGAGTCGGCAGTGCGTTTGCCGTTGCGGGTCTGCAGCATCCAGAGTTTGCGGTGTTCGATGGTGAATTCGACATCCTGCATATCGCGGTAGTGATTTTCAAGTTTCTTCGCGATATCCATGAACTGGTCGTAAACTTCCGGCATAACGTCTTTCATGGTGATGAGTTTTTCGGTGTTGCGGATACCGGCAACAACGTCTTCACCCTGGGCGTTCAGAAGATATTCACCGTAAACGGCAGCTTCACCGTTGATCGGGTTGCGGGTGAACGCAACGCCGGTACCGGAGTCGTTGCCCATATTGCCGAAGACCATGGTCACGATGTTGACAGCGGTGCCAAGATCATCCGGAATACCTTCTTCTTTACGGTAAGCAACAGCGCGTTTGCCGTTCCAGGAGCGGAAAACAGCTTCCGTGGCCAGTTTCATCTGTTCGAACGGATCGGACGGGAAATCGAAGCCCTTTTCTTTCTTGACGACAGCCTTGAAGATGTCCTTCAGTTCCTTCAGGTCTTCAGCGTTCATTTCGGTGTCAAGTTTGTAACCCTTGGAGGCCTTGAACTTGTCCATCGGTTCTTCGAAAGCTTCATCCGGGATCTCCAGAACGACGGAACCGAACATCTGGACCAGACGGCGGTAAGCATCGTAAACGAAGCGTTCGTTGCCGGTCAGTTCGACCATACCGGCAGCGGTTTCATCGTTCAGACCGATGTTCAGAACGGTGTCCATCATGCCCGGCATGGAGAATTTCGCGCCGGAGCGGCAGGAAACCAGGAGCGGGTTCTTCGGATCGCCGAATTTCTTCCCGGCCTGTTTTTCAACTTCTGCCAGAGCAGCCATCATCTGGTCCCACTGACCTTCGGGGAACACACCGTTCGCTGAATACTGGTTGCAGGCTTCAGTCGTTACGGTGAAACCCGGAGGGACAGGGACGCCGATTCGAGCCATATCGGCAAGGTTGGCGCCTTTACCGCCCAGCAGTCCGCGGACATCTTCCCAATCCCCGCCGACGTAGGCTTCTGCGTCTTTTACTTCACTGAACAAATATACCCATTTATGTGCCATTGAATTGATTTCCTCCCTGGCATAAATTATTTTTTACACACACGCTCATATAGAGCAAATCATTAACAAATTGATTTTACCATAAAATCGAAGAGTGCAATCCTTCTTTATTATTGTGCCTGCAATCCGAATGCTGTGCGCAGATGGAAGGCGGAGATGAGGGATCTTTTTTGTGAAAATGCAGGGATCGGATCATCGGAACGGACCTTTGCCGGAAAGACGCTGACCTAACCCTTTCAAAGGAGAAATTGCCATTAATGATATAATGAATCATCTGTTTGCAGATTTAATAAAGTCAGACCGGCGACCGTCCTTTTCAGGCCGGCTGGACGGAGATGGAAATAAACAAATTGTTTTTCAGATCGAAAGCATTGCGGATATGGCAAAAGAACGTTTGGATATTATGATGCAGGAGCGTGGGCTCGCGGAGAGCCGGACGCTGGCCCAGAAGCTGATCATGGCCGGCGAGGTCCGCGTGAACGGGAATATGATCATTAAACCTTCCCAGCAGTTCACGGAAGATGTGGAGATCACGGTAGACAGCGGACCGCAGTTCGTTTCCCGCGGCGGGGAGAAACTGCTCGGGGCACTGCAGGCCTTTGATCTGCTTGAACTGAACGGTGCAGTCTGCGCGGATGTCGGCGCTTCGACCGGCGGGTTTACGGACTGTCTGCTGCAGCACGGCGCTTCAAAAGTTTATGCGATCGATGTCGGTTACGGGATCCTGCACTGGAAAATGCGGAATGACCCGAGGGTCATTTCCATGGAAAAAACGAACGCGAGAGATGTGAAAACCCTGCCGGAACGGATCGACCTGGCAGTCTGTGATGCTTCTTTCATTTCACTGCGGATCCTGTTGCCGGTCATCTGCGGCTGGTTCCGCGATGAGCCCGGTCGGTTTATCACGCTGATCAAACCGCAGTTTGAAGCCGGGAAAGAAGAAGCCGCGAAGGGCAGAGGCGTGATCCGGGATCCGAATGTCCACCGCAGCGTGCTCGAAAATGTGCTGCAGTCCGCCATGGAATTCGGCTATGAATGCCGCGGGCTGGTCCGCTCCCCGCTGCTTGGGCCAAAGGGGAATGTGGAATTTCTGGCTGATCTGCGTTACCCGGGAAAATCTTTTGACGCGGCACAGCTTATCAATAAATGTTTGAAAGGATAGTTGGATGGTTATTCAGATCATATTGGAGACACTCATTATGCTGCTTGCGGTATGCGGGCTGGTCATGCATTCCGGGCTGGTCAGAGGGGAACCGCGGAAGGATTTTTTCCGTTACTATACCAATCTCAGCAATCTGCTGGTGGCGATGTTTTATCTGATCCGTCTGACCGTGCGGATCCTCGGCACTTATGACGGGTTTTTCGGCAGGATCGTTTTTTCCGAGCTGTGGTTTTTCAGCGTGACGATGTCGATCTTCCTGACTTTCGGGATCTTCCATTTTGTTCTTGTCCCGGATATCAAAAAATCGGTCAATACCGCCGATGAATTCAAATGGCTGCATGATTTTTCGAATATCTGCGTTCATTACATCGTCCCGCTGCTCAGCCTTCTGAACTGGCTGATCTTCGCGGACCGTGCGCAGCTGAGTTATTCCTGGGCCCTTGTCTGGACCGTGATCCCGTGGTGTTATGTGATTTTTGCACTGATCCGCCCTGCCGACGGAAAACCGATTTGGAACACGGACAGCGCTTATCCGTATGATTTCATGGATGTATCCAGACACGGATGGAAACGGGTTGCTCTGAACTGTCTTCTGGTTACAGTCGTTTTTGTTCTGATCGGGTTTATTTTCTTACTGATCAGAAAAATGATATAAAAGAACAATGATCATCGGAACGCACAAATAATGAATAAAAAGATATTTCTGGTAATTGCCCTGCTGCTGATCGCAGGCTGTGCGGTCTGGGTTTTCGGCGGGTTTGAAAACGGCACGAAAGTGCCTTATACGGATTTCGTTGTGGCACTCGATGACGGCACGGTATCGCGTGTCGATCTCTATAAGGATCATCTGACCTATAAAACCACCGGCAGCGATACGCTCTACCGGACGGACAGCCCGGACCGTTACGGATTTAAGGAAGAGCTGCTGCTGAAAAAGATTTTCGTCGCGGATCATATAAATGAAGAAAAGGGACTGACCTATTACCTGGACCTGCTCTTCGATGTATTTTTCATCGGTTTGCTTGGCTTTGGCGTGTATAAACTGGTCTCACTGTACCGCAATACCTTCCGTGTCGTTCATCATACCGGGATCAGATTTGACCGGATCGCCGGTATGCAGAATGTGAAGCGCGATCTTTCCCTGGTCATCAGTTTTCTGAAAGATCCGAAAGCCGCTTCTCAGAAAGGGATCCGGCCGATCAAAGGGATCATCCTCGAAGGTCCTCCCGGCAACGGAAAGACGCTTTTCGCACGGGCACTTGCTGAGGAATGCGGTGTGAACTTTATCGCGACGAAAGGCGCCGATTTTCAGAGCGCGCTGATGTCGATGGGCGCAATGAAGATCAAACTGCTTTTCAGCAAAGCACGCCGGAACCGTCTCATTGATGAATTCGACAGCATCGGGGAGCGCAGAAATTACGCCGGCAGCGGGATCGATAAGGAAAACAACCGTATCATCACGACTATGCTCAACGAAATGGACGGGTTCAGTCCGTCATCCGGAATTCTGGTGATCGGTGCGACCAACTCCTATCAGTCACTGGATCCGGCCCTGATCCGTGCCGGACGTTTTGACCTGAAATACCATATCGGCAACCCGGATCCGGAGACACGGAAAGAGCTGATCCGGCTTTATTCCGCAGGAAAAGTCCTGAGCGATGATCTTGGGGAGGGACGTCTCTCCGATCTGTTCAAAGACCTGAGCTGTTCCGAGATCGAGACCATTCTGAACGAAAGCGCGTCGATCGCATATGCGGACGGAAACCGTGCGGTCACATTCAATGATATTGCCGAGGCCGCGAAAAAGATCGACGTGAAGCTTTCGATCCATAAATAGCGTTCAGAACATCCGGACATCGTTTTGTCTGGGTGTTTTATTGAAACCAAAGAAAGGAATCATGTATTATGAAGAAATATTCGATACTGATGGTCCTGCTGGTCCTGCTGCAGACGGTTTTTTCCGCAGCAGCCCAGGACGCGCCGGCTGCCGTGCAAACCGCTTCGGAAACACAGCTGCAGGGGCAGCTGAGCCTGGAAGACCTTCACACGCTGAATAACGGTGAAGAACAGGTCTTTCTGCATAACGGGGCAATGACACTCCTGGACGGAACTGCAGCGTCCGAACCTGTACGCAGTCAGGAGGATGCAGCATTCGCTGCATTATCAATGATCAGCCTTCTCGGAGGAGATATCCGTACCGAACTGATCCCCTGGCGCACATTCAATGATACGGAAGGCAATATTTATTACGTGTTCCAGCAGATCAGCGGCGGTGTGACCATCAGCGGCGGAGCGGTCAAAGTGATCACCGATAAAGACGGCAAAATGATCGGACTCTCCAGCAGTCTGGTTTCGGACCTGCCCGACGTATCGGAATCATTCGGTATCACGGCCGAAGAAGCCGAACAGATCGTTCTGCAGAAGGCGGAAGAACAATGGCAGACCCCGGTCCGCCTGATCGAAGGCGTTACCGATAAGATCATCCTGCCGCTCATTCTTTCTGTGGATGATGAGGAGCATAATGAGACTGACAACCGTTACGTGTGGGTCGTTTATACCGAAAATCCGGGCCTGAATGCCGGTCTCGGTTCGGATCTGCCTTTCCTTGCCCATTATGTAGCAATGGATGGGGAATATCTCTACAGTCTTGAAACGATCTATCCGGGCGACAGTGCCGGCGCCACCGGATTCGATTCGGTTTATATTTTCGAGTTCATGGAACCGGCTGAATATACCGGTTATGTCGATCTTTCCGATGGTACGGAGAAGGAAATCACGGTCACACTGATGCGTGATAAGCGCACGGGCATGTATTATCTCGGCAACATCGAACGCAAGATCGTTATTGCCGACTGTTACGAGTTCCTTTACAATCACGGGAATGTGCGGCTGGAATACAGTCCCGACAACCTGGAATGGGATCAGGTCGGGCTGCTCTCCCTTTATAACTACTGCCGCGCGTATGATTATTACAGAGAGATCGGCTGGATCGGCGGTGACGGCAAGGGTACGCCGATCATGGTGCTCAATAATTTCTGTGACGAAAATCATAAGCCGATCGATAATGCCGCGTTCATGGGCAATTATCTCGGCTGGTCCCTTTTTGCCGCCAGCCAGGCAAATGATTTTTCCCAGTGTCTGGATGTGATCGCGCATGAATTTACACACTGTGTTACAGGCTCGGTCATGACCTATAACTCCTATCAGAATGATTTCGGCGCGATCAATGAGGGCATGAGCGACATCCAGGGGAACATCTGTGAATTGATGGCCGGAGCCCAGAAGAATGAGAATACCACCTGGGTCCTGGGCGACAACAGCATGACGCCCGTCCGCAGCATGGATGATCCGCATTCTTTCAGACAGCCTGAATACAGCTGGGACTTCTATTACAAGCCCGCGGTCAAAATACCGACACCGCTGAATGATGAAGGCGGTGTACACACAAATTCATCCCTGCTCAACAACGTGGCCTACCGCCTGGTCGCTGACGGAGGAATGACATATGAAGAAGCCCGTGCCTTCTGGTTCGCCGTGGACTGCACGATGGTTCCGGGAACCGATTATGCCCAGCTTGCAGAGATTCTGCCGTGGGTCCTGAAGATCACACATCTGAAAAAGTATGATGCCGCGCTGCAGCAGGCGATCACAGCCACTCGCCTGGGTGACTCCACCATGCCGGAAACACTGAGTGAAGACCGCGCTCTCGTAAAAATGGTCCTCCCCGACCGGGAAGATTTCAGCGACGGGAACTGGGCCCTTCAGATCTACAGCGCTAATATTGAAGAACTGATCAAACGCGCCAAAGAGCTTGGTGCACAGCTTGAAGCAAAGGACTACAGTCAGCTTCCGGAAGCGTTCGTCAGGAAAATAAACGAAAAGGCTGCCAAACCGACTCCGGAACCCGTACACAAACCTTTCAGCCTTATCAGTGATCTGCTGGAGATCCTGAACGCGGGCGATGAAGCAGACGCCACGCCGGAACCCACACCTGAAGAACCGATGTTTACCCCTGAGGAAGAAGAAGAGATCAGGGCATGGATCCGGGAAAAAATCGGTGACGTTTTCTACGGAGATATGGGTGCTGCCGGTCAGGACGGACTTACGGTCCAGATGCTCAGCCGCCCGGGCCGTTCGATCCCGATCCTGCTTCATATGGCATTCAATGAATCTTCGATGGAGCCGGACCAGGTCATGATGCTCGTTTATATCGGCGGACGCTGGTATGAGCTTCCGGCTGATGGAATTTTCGGATCGGCAATGGGCGAAGGCGAAGAAACAGCCCCCGCCCCGGAAATCGATAGTGAAGCGGTCAAACAGCTGGTCCAGGACGTTATTGCTGCCGGGCTGAGTTCAAAGAGCCTTGAAGAATTCGCCGATAAAATGATCGTACGGATCCCTGCCGGCGGTATCGCTGAACTGCAGACCACAGGCCTGGAAAACGTAGTCCTGCCGGAGCCTTCCGCAAAACCGGCAGAAGATCTGCCCGGAACGGATAATACGGACCCAGTGACGCCCGGCCCGAAATCCAGACCGAAACTGCCGAACGAATAACCGGGAACCGGCTGATAAATAAAAAAGGAGCGGGATCATTTTCCCGCTCTCTTTTTATTATAACTTTCCGCTTTTTACCGAATCTCATGTGAGACGAATTCGGTCAGCAGCTGAATGCACTGTTCCGTATCTTTTGCACTGACCATTTCGGCCGGGGAATGGACGTAGCGGCAGGCCACGGAAACCGCGCTGCTCGGGACCCCGGCGCGTGTCAGATGGATCGCTCCGGCATCCGTTCCGGCGCCGCGCAGTACCTCGACCT
>CADBKS010000232.1 GCA_902795255.1 uncultured Chloroflexota bacterium | reverse complement strand
ATTGGCAAATAAAACAAAAAGCCTTTGTTGCGGAAACAGAGGCTTTTTTATTACTGGTCTTTTTGGCAACAGTTTTACGCAAAATGGCAGGCGGCAAAATGACCCGGTGTTATTTCACGAAAAGCAGGGCGTTCTTTCTGGCAGATCGGACCGGCTTTTGCGCATCGGGTATGGAAACGGCAGCCGGAGGGCGGATCAACAGGAGAAGGTACATCCCCGCTGAGTATGATCCGTTTCCGATCCGATTCGATTTCCGGATCAGGATACGGAACAGCCGAAAGCAGTGCCTGCGAGTATGGATGAAGCGGGGTCTTATATAATTCATTCCGTTCAGCAAGCTCAACAATGATCCCCAGATACATCACGGCGATCCGGCTGCTGATATGCCGTACCATTGAAAGATCATGCGCGATAAAAAGATAGGTAAGGCCCATTTCCTTCTGCAGGTCTTCAAGCAGATTTACCACCTGAGCCTGGATCGAAACGTCCAGCGCCGAGATCGGTTCATCACAGACGATCAGCTTCGGTTCCATCGAAAGCGCACGGGCGATCCCGATGCGCTGACGCTGGCCGCCGGAAAACTCACCCGGGAAGCGGTCCGCAAAGGCCGGATTCAGGCCTACCATACGCATCAGGTCCCGGACACGGGTTTTCATTTCCCTTTTAGGGCAGATTTTATGGATCTCTAATGGTTCACTGATGATCTGGCCGACAGTCATCCGCGGGTTCAGACTTGCGTAGGGATCCTGGAAGATCATCTGCATATCTTTTCGGACAGAACGCAGCGCCCGTCCACCGAGTCCGGTCAGTTCCTGTCCATCGAAAAAAACACTTCCGGAAGTTGGCCGCTGGAGCTGCAGAACGGTCCGGCCGGTTGTGGATTTCCCGCATCCGGATTCACCGACCAGCCCAAGGGTCTCCCCGCTGCGGATATCAAACGAGATCCCATCCACCGCATGAACAAAACGGCGGCTCCTTTTGAAAAACAGACCGGATTTTACGGGATAATACTTAGTCAGGTCTCTGACACGAAGCAGGACGTCATTTTCAGCCATGCTCAAAACTCCTTCCCGGTTTTTACATTGACCAGGCAAGCAGCGCAGTGGTCCGATCCGTCAACCGAACGAAGCGAAGGTTTTTCATGTCTGCACCGTTCAACAGACAGCCGGCATCGGTCATAAAACGGACAGAATTCCGGCTCCTGATACAAAACCGGCGGAATCCCGTCTATGGAGAACAGACGGTGTCCATCCTCCTCATCCATCCGGGGAAGACTCCCCAGCAATCCGATCGTATACGGATGCCGCGGATCCTTATATAGGTCCCTGACTGCAGCTGTTTCAACAATACAGCCACCATACATCACATTGACCCTGTCCGCAAGCCCTGCAATGATACCGAGATCATGCGTGATCCAGATGACCGACATATCCAGCTTTGCCTGCAGGTCCTTTACGAGTTCAACGATTTGCGCCTGGATCGTCACATCCAGCGCTGTCGTCGGTTCATCCGCGATCAGGATCTCCGGTTCGCAGATCAGTGCCATCGCGATCATGACCCGCTGCCGCATTCCTCCGGAGAATTCATGAGGAAAGTTTTTCATCCTTTCCTTTGCGTTCGGGATCCCGACCAGCTCAAGATAATAAAGAGCCCGCTCAAGCGCCTCTTTTTTTGAAGCGCCGGTATGAAGCCGCCAGGCTTCAGCAACCTGATCCCCGACCGACATCACCGGGTTGAATGAAGTCATCGGATCCTGAAAAAAAAAACTGATTTTGGAACCGCGGATCTTCCGGAGTTCATGATCAGGCATACGGAGAAGGTCCTGTCCGTGAAATATTGCCTCTCCGGCTGTGACCCTGCCGGGCGGGCATTTGATCAGCCGCAGCAATGACATCATCGAAACACTTTTGCCGCAGCCGCTTTCCCCGACGATCCCCAGCGTCTCCCCTTTATGAAGGGAAAAGGATACACCATTGACTGCATGGACGACCCCGCTGCGGGTCATAAACTGCGTCTTCAAACCATTGACTTTCAGCAATTCAGTCATATACTATCTGTTCCCTTTTCCGCCTGATTATCCATCAATTATATCTTTTTTGCCCGTAATTCCCGGATAGTTATGGATTCTCTTACATAATTTTCATGAATTTACATGGTTCATCGTGATATTTTGTTATAATACGCCTTATGATAGTTGAATTTGGTGTAGCAAAAAACTGTCGGTACGGCGATGATGAAAGTGACGAAACGACCGAGATCATTGAGCGCCCGACAGGCGGTCAGACAGTTGTTTACTGCGGCGGAAAGCGCTGCGGAAGAAAGACAAAGATGCTTTCATCCGTGATAGCGAACCGGGTCCTGAAAAAAACTACAGAGAGTTTCAGGGACAGTTCCGCGATCAAATATGTTTCCGACGAGATCCACCGCGAGTTTTCAGGTGAAGTGAGCGGCAGTTTCTGCATGTTTTCGGCTGACTTCGACTCTGAAACCATCGTAGTCAGCCGCTGCACCGATATTCCGGTTTATTACTACCAGAACGGCCTCCTGAATGTGTGGTCAGCCGTTACGAACGAGATCGGCTCCGAAAAAGGACTGCACCCCTCAATAACCGAGATCCCGATCGAACCGGGCACCGCCGTTGTGATGCTCTCCGAAGGGATCCTGCAGGCAGGCAGCCGTTCGGGGAAACTCACGGACATCACCGAACTGATCCAAAGCGTTATTGAGGATCGGGAGTCGGAATCCGCAGATCAGATCGCGGACTTCTTCCTCGGATACGCATCGCAGCTGGATGAAAACAAACCCCAGGATGATATGACAGCGATCGTTATCAAAATCAGCAGTCTCAGTGATGACCCCGCTCACACCAGAAGAATGCTGGTCACCTGTCCCGTCCCCAAATATCAGTCCATTTTTGATTGATCCTTCCGAAATACAGTATTAATTCATATCATTTTTCTTTTCCTGGCATGCATCTTGCACTATATAAGACATAGTTGCCTGACGGCTGACAATGGGGAGGGAAAATGGATATTCTGAATCTTGTGAACAAACTGGAAGAGCTTTTCAGCCAGGGGCGTTCATTTCCATTTACCCATAATGTAATGATCAATGAAGATCAGATGATCGATCTGATCGACCAGATGCGTATTTCAATTCCTGAAGAGATCAAACGGTCCCAGCAGATCCTTGCCCAGCGTGACCGCATCCTGGCTCAGGCCAAGGATGAGCATGACCGCATGCTTGAGATCGCCAATGAGAAACGGGAACAGCTGATTTCCGCGCATGAGATTTCCGTTGAAGCGACAAACCGCGCCAAACAGATCATCTCCCAGGCACAGACCGAAGCGGATGTCATCAAACAGGAAGCCGACAAATACGCGCTTGAGAGCCTGAAAAAGCTCGAAATCGAAATGGAACGGTCTATCGCACAGGTCAGGAACGGCATTAAAACTTTGCAATATGATCCGGATCAACCGGATGACAAGAGCGGCAGCAACGAATAAACTTTCTTCATATTTCTCTTAAGTTTTTCTATCTTCCGAGCCGCGGCTATCTCCAGCCGCGGTTTTCGGATTAAAAGACCCGTTGTGCCTCAGACAAAACAGGAGACGCCGGTAAATGCGTCTCCTGTTTTGTTATCCTTGTTTCCTGCAGATCCGGCCATTCTTCAATGTTCTTCCGGATCCGTTCTGCCGCTGATCCTGGGCAGCCGGTTCAGGAAAGGTCGTCGAGCACCTTCTGAAGTTCTTCCGGTAACGGTGCCTCGAAAGTCATCGGCTCGTCATGACCCGGCAGCAGGATCGTCAGTCGGTAAGCGTGGAGGAAATGCCGGTCCAGCTGAATACTCTGCTTCCTGCGTCCGTAAAGGACATCCCCCACGATTGGGCATTTCAGAAAAGCCATATGCACACGGATCTGATGGGTACGTCCGGTCAGCGGATGCGCCTCGATCAGGGTATGTTTTGCATATTGCTGCAGCGTCCGGTATTCGGTGACCGCTTCCCGCCCTTTGTCAGGAGTCAGGATCGCCATTTGCTGTCTGCGGATCGGGTCGCGGCCGATCGGCGCTTCGACCCTGCCGGCAGGCGTCGGCGGAGCTCCGTCGACAAGCGCGAGATAGCGTTTATCCGTGAGCAGCTGCCCAGCGACTTGAAGGAATTGTATACCGACGACCAACTGGTGTGGATGCTTGACACCATCGCTACCTATTTCTATGAGAGTGGTATCCTGGAGTCTGATGATGACGAGGTGGATGTCGATATCGATGATGTGGCTGGCTATCTGTGCAAACAGGCAGAGAAAGAAAAGCTGTCCCACCTCGATCCCGATGAAGTCCGTTTCGTCGTAGAAGCTGATTTGGATTATCAAGAAAATAGCCTGTGAATTTCACAGGCTTTTTCTTTGTATATAACTTTGTGTATTCTCCTTAAACATGGTCTTCTGCGTCAGGACTCAGGATGTAATGGCGGATATATGCCCTGTGTCCATA
>CADBKS010000231.1 GCA_902795255.1 uncultured Chloroflexota bacterium | reverse complement strand
CGTTGACTGCCAGTACACCTCCGTTATGGGCGGCAACCTGCTGAAGATCGTCTCCTGGTACGACAATGAATGGGGTTATTCCAACCGCGCCTGCGATCTTGCCCTGATGATGGCAAAATCCCTCTAAGGATAATATCCGGTAATGATAAAGGTGATTGTTTCGGTGATGCCGCAGCAATCACCTTTTTAATTTTTTTTCAGGAGTTATAAGCATGTTCAACAAAAAAACCATCCGTGACATTGATGTCAACGGCAAAAAAGTTCTTGTTCGTGTTGATTTCAACGTACCGCTCAAAGACGGCGCTGTTTCCGATGACACCCGCATCCGCGGTGCTCTGCCCACCATCCAGTATCTGCTGGACAACGGCGCTGCCGTGATCCTCTGCTCCCACCTCGGCCGTCCGAAAGGTGTTGCCGATCCGAAATACTCCCTCAAGCCTGTTGCCGAATACCTGAAGGGTCTTGTTTCCAATCCCGTTTTCTTCGCTGAAGACAGTGTCGGCGAACCTGCCAAAAAAGCAGCTGCCGCGCTGAAACCAGGCGAGATCCTTGTTCTTGAAAACACCCGCTATCATGCCGGCGAAGAAAAGAATGATCTTGAACTGGCAAAGGGCCTGGCTGACCTGGCTGACCTCTATGTGAACGATGCTTTCGGTACCGCTCACCGCGCCCACTCCTCAACGGAAGGCGTAACGCACTACAAGCCGGGTGTTGCCGGTTTCCTTCTCGAAAAAGAGATCCAGTATCTTTCCTCCGCAGTTGAAAATCCGAAACGCCCGTTCGTTGCCATTCTCGGCGGTGCCAAGATCTCTGATAAGATCGGCGTCATCAAGAACCTGCTGAACAAGGCCGACAAGGTCCTGATCGGCGGCGGTATGGCCAATACCTTCTTTGCCGCGCAGGGTTATGAAATGGCCGATTCTCTCGTTCAGGAAGAAGCGATCGATACCGCGAAAGAGATCCTGGCCGCGGGTTCCGAAAAACTCGTCCTGCCCGTTGACATGGTCATTGCGAATGCCTTTGACAACGATGCCGAAAAGAAGTCTGTGGATACCGGAAATGTTCCTGCCGGCTGGCGTGTTCTGGACATCGGCCCGAAGACTGTCGAACTCTACAGCAAACTGGTAAGCGATGCCGCTACCGTTGTCTGGAACGGCCCGATGGGCGTTTTCGAAATGCCCGAATTCGCGAAGGGCACCTTCGCTGTTGCCCAGGCTGTTGCTGACAGCAGCGCGATCTCCATTATCGGCGGCGGCGACTCGGTTGCCGCGATCCAGCAGTCCGGTCTGGCTGACAAAGTCACGCATATCTCCACCGGCGGCGGTGCCTCTCTTGAAATGCTCGAAGGGATCATTCTCCCCGGCGTAGCGGCTCTCGAAGACAAATAATCCGCGGATCCGTCCCGTAAAACAAAAAGCTGCCTCGGAAATCTGAGGCAGCTTTTTTTTTCGCGAGCTGAGGCTGTTTTCCAGCCTTGTGGATCCATTGCATTTATTCGGACTTTTCAGGCGCAGGGTTTTTATCCGCATTATTGTTTTCCGGTTTTGCGCCCTGAGTTCTTTCTCTTCTCCCGTTTCCCTGACGTGCAGGGCGGTCGCCCTTTTTGAACGGCCGGTCTTTTCGATCCGTTTTTTCAGTCTTCTCCGTCTTTTCAGCCTTTTGAGGCCCGGAGACTCTTTCACGTTTCTCCTTGCGGTCCCGTTCCTTCCGTTCGGGTCTGTCTTCCTCCGCCTTTCTGGTCCGGGGTTCAGGTTTTTCCGTCTTTCCGGGATCGCTGACCAGTGAAATGATCGCGTCAGTCTCAATTACAGGTTCCGATACAGCTTCCGGTTCTTCTTTCGGCTGGGCAGCCATTTTCTGGTCATCAAAGGAAAGCTGTTCCCGCTTGAATTCGCGTCTCCCGACTTCAGGAATATCCACAAGGACGGCATCTCTGAGCGGGAAGACCTCGATCTCTTTACCTTCACCCTGCGGCGTCACAACGTGTTTGTTCTTCTTGGGCAGACGTTTTCGGCATTCGCTGTAAAAATCATTTTCATACACCAGGCAGCAGCGGAGCCGGCCGCACATGCCGGTAATTTCCGCAGGCGTCAGGGAGATCCCCTGTTCTTTCGCCATTTTGATGGAGATGGAACTGAACTCGGTAAGATATCTGCAGCAGCACCGGCATGCCATTCCGCAGGCCCCCATGCCCGGAATTGTCTTGGCGACATCTCTCGGGCCGAGCTGTCTGAGGTCCACTGCAGAAACCGTCGGGAAATTCCGGAGCAGATCGAACTTCAGCGTTTTCAGGTCCACTTTTTCATCATTATCGCTTGCATAATTGACCTGAAGGCGCGTCCCGTCAAAACTGAATTCCGCGTCGAGGATCTTCACATTTTTCATATTCAGCTCATCCAGACGCTTTTTCGCAAATGCGATCGCTTCATCTTTTTTCTGATTGAAAAGCTCTTTGGCAACGAGATCTTTTGATGTCGCAGGCCGTATGACCGCACGGAGCGGTTCACTTTCATTTACATAATCCGTCTTGACCTGAACTACTTTTCCGATCTGTTTTCCTCTCACGGACTCCACGATCACATAATCATCAAGGTCAAGATCGTACCCATTCGCGTCAAATATATAAGCTTTATTGACAGGCGCAAACCGTACGCCAACAACTTTATCATATATTTCAGTCATTCAAAACCTTCTTTTAGCGGCGCTGCGAAAGCGCAAACAAACCGATGATGATCCCCAGAATTCCGCAAATCACAATGACCATTCCCATCGGAACGCCGCCGGTAACATTCACACCGGCTACCGTCTGGAAGGTCGGGATCGACAGCGGTGCAGGTTCGGTAAATGTAGGGAGTCGTGTCGGCTCGACCGTTATAATGAACTGCGCCGCAAGCGTCGGATCGATCGTATTCGTAATTCTCGGGGTAGGAGTGTTCGGGACGACCACGATCGGCAGATCACCTGTGTAATCCACATAGGAACTGTAGACCCACGCGTAGCCGTCCGGCCCGCCCTGATATTCGATCAGGATCCAGCTGCCGCCTTCCGTTCTGCCCTTGCCGACCACTTCCTGATTCGCAACGAGCGTACCGACACGGTCATATTCTGTTCCGGGACCGGATCGGACATTGATCTGCGGATTCGATTCATCGTTCTTTACCTTTACCACAACGCCGCGGTCGGTACTGGTTACGGTGGGAATATCAACAGTCGGGATCTGGAAAAAGCCGCTGCTGATCAGCGGAATGATAAGGCTGATGCAAATCAACAGCAGGGCCGGTATGATTTCTGTTTTTTTCGGGGTCTTTTTGATCACCTCTTTTACTCCTTTTCCTATTTTACTCTATTATGGAACATCCCCCGCAGATTTCATATTTTTTTATTCCGGGATTAACAAAAGATTTATGGGACCGCATGTATTTCGTGATGTATAATTCATGGAGAATAAGTGATCCATCGCCGGATACCGGAAGGCAGAACAAGTCAACTGATCCATCGTTTATGACATGATCAAATCTGACGGCCCCGGCTCTGTCTGCTGCGTCTGATCAACGGCGTTCGGGCTATGCTGTCTGTTGCAGATTGGTAAGCCTGTATATGAGGAAAGGATAAGATCCGTTATGAACCTGAATGATATCCGTTTCCCGATCGAAGGGAACGTCCAGAACCTCGTCCATTTTATGGAAACGAACGGGGCATATTCTTTTACTTTCGGCAGCCCCTTCTGCTACCAGGAACCGGCTGAACTGAAGGCAAAAAACGCGTTTCTGCTCGCCTCATTCAATCATTTGAAGAAAAAAAGCCTGAGCGCGGAGTCCGTTTTTACCTATTACATAAATGATGAAGACAGAAAGAACCACCCGGATCCTTCGATCAAAGCATCCGTAAGAGGATCCCGGATCTTCCGCGGTGACGGAACGCCGCTCGGCAGGATCGATGTCTTGCTGCAGCGGGGGCTGTTCCGCAGATACGCCGGTCTTCATGCGAATCCTGTCTATGACCCTGACGGCGTTCTGACCGGTTTCTGCCACTATGATCCTGCCGCCAAAAGCAAAGACGCGTATCTCTGCGGACCGTCGTTTTCCCGGCTTTCGGAACCGCTGAACAAAGAGATGATCGATTCTCTCACCGCTGAAGGCAGCATCCGGCACCTTTTTTCCTATGACATTGTTGAATCCGAAGAAGCAGATAACAAAGACCGGTTCATGGCGATATTCTCTCCGTCAAAAAAATCCGAACTCAGCAACAACCGCATCCGTTATTTCGGAGCTGAAGAAGATACGGAAAAGACAGAGCTGATGCTTACAGCGCTTTTTGCTTTTTTTTGGGGAACCTATATCGACATCCCGCTAAGCTGATCACTTTCTTATTTCAGAATAAAAAACGGGATGTGTTATGATATGTACCCTCTTTACTGGACAAACCAGTAAGGAGGGTAATTTTTTATGAAATATAGCTATGAGTATAAGAGAAAATGTGTAGAGATGTATCGCTC
>CADBKS010000230.1 GCA_902795255.1 uncultured Chloroflexota bacterium | reverse complement strand
TCCATGGCAGCAAAGATCTCGATATACGAGCTTGAGTTCAGTTCACGGATATAAAACCCGCAGCCGGAAGCGGCATAATCCGGCCGTTCATACCCCGATGACCAGGCGATATCAGTCTGCAGCAGCAGGTTCTGCCCGCTGAGCCCCAGCGCTTCTTTGCTGCTGTAGCCCATCATGGCCAGAGAAAGATCTTTATCCGGGAGCTTCCGATATGTGCCCGCTGTCGAGACGATGCGCTCCTTCATGTTCAGCATTTTGATCAGACGCGCGGTATTGACGGAGGCACCGGGATCCAGCGCTCCGGAATCAAAGACATCTTCGCCCGCCGTTTCGGAAGTTTCCGCCAAAAGTGCTCCGAAGGCGATATCGGTCGGAGCGGTCGACTGCGGCATGGCGATGAGCCCGACGGTCCCCTCACTGAACCCGATATTATAGGTGTCGATCGACTCCCCGTTATAGTAAAGGTCGGCCCAGCCGCCGCTGATCTCCGCGGAGATCGTAAACGGGCTGAAACTGTCATAGTCTTTGATCTGTGAATAAGGGATGAGCGTCTGCACGCTGCCGGCGGAATAACGGATCAGGCTGTAGGTCTTGTCATTGCAGATCACATAACCGTAAAATGAATCATTCGTCCCGTCCAGCAGCAGCCCGGCACAGGCCAGCGGGTCAAAATCCGGCAGCCGGATCTCCGCGGAAAAGCGGTAACGCCCGGCTTCGGCAGGATACCCGGGATCCAGCGCCATCCAGGAAAAGTTCGGATCGGCCGTCGTGATATTCCAGACGTAACGGCTGTCCCGGATGCTCCGGGAGATCACGGTCGGCCCCTGAGACTCCGTTCCCAGCGGCCAGCCGAAAGAATTGTCATCAAAGTCCTCAAACAGGTTCACTTCCCATTCCGGATCCTGCGCGGAAACAGGGAAAACAAACAGCAGCACGAACAGGCATACCCACAGCACTTTTTTCATGATCCCTCCGGTTTATATTTCAATTATACAGGATTACTCTAAGGAAATAAAGAACAGCACCGCGCCCAAAAAACAGTGCAGCTATTGCATTTTTAAAAATCCTGTATTATGCTAACGGAAAAGGCGGCACGGACCGGGCACCGAACCTGCCCGGATCAGCTGCCCCTTTCTGCCGCCCTCCGGCGTGCGGAAAGACGGAAGAAAAAGGAATAAAAATATGAAAACGATCAAAACCATGCTGAAAAGCATTTCCGATTATTTCAGGCAGATCGGAGGCCGGTATCCACTGACGGCGCTGCTGATCCTGCTGGTATCGCTGTCCGCGGCTCTTTTTATCGATCAGAGCAATGCGTTCGCGAATTTCATGGAAAA
This sequence comes from uncultured Chloroflexota bacterium, assembly GCA_902795255.1. The sequence continues at coordinate 3,162 of CADBKS010000230.1, read as the reverse complement.
CCAGGGGCTTTCCTTCCTCGTACTCTGGGGATTCGGCGCTTTCTTTGCCGAGACCTTCCTGTCCGGCAGACGCGGCGCCAAATGGGCCGCAGCCGCTGCCGCGGCCGTTCTTTCAGGCGTTCTGGTTTATTTCCGCTATTACAGCGCAGAACCGCTGAAGACAAATGCCGGGCACTGGACTGCCGCGTGCGGGATCGTGTTCGCCGTTCTCGGTACTTGGAAAAACTACAAAAATTCCGGGCAGCCGTTCAATGCCTGGTGCATCCGGGTGGTCCATGAACTGTCACGCCTCGCGATCATCTGCGCGGTCACGGCCGCCGGGCTGGCCCTGGTGACGGCCACGTTTGTGGCGCTGATCCTGAACGGACAGCATTATATGCTGGTCTTCCGTGCGGAATTCCTGGTGCTGGGCTGCCTGCTCGGCAGCGGCGTGCTGTACGCGCAGATCCGCCCGGAACGCGAACGCCCGGCCTTCTTTAACGTGATCGTCCGGTACCTGCTGACCGGGCTGCTGACAGCCGCTTTCGTCATCGTGTATCTCTACATTCTGAAGATCATCATCACCCGGGTCATGCCCTCAAACGAAGTCTTCCGCATCCTTGCCGGGCTGTTCATCATCGGGCTGCCGATCTGGACACTGGCCGGCACCTATGATGAAAAAGACCCGCTGATCCGTATCGCTGTACGCCTGCCGTACCTCTTTATCCCGTTTCTGTTCCTGCAGGGATATGCCATCCGGCAGCGGATCGCAGCATACGGGCTGACCCCGCTCCGGTACCTGTGTCTGGTGCTGATGCTCTTCGAGGTCATCTACATCATCGTTTACGCCGCCCGGAAACGGGAGACCGGCATCATGCTGCCGGTCATCGCGGTGCTCGCGGTCATCTGCCTGGCAGTGCCCGGCTGCAACATGTTCAGCATGTCCGTCCGCTCGCAGAAAGCGATCCTTGACCGCGGGGCCGCGGCCGGATTCGCCGGACTTTCCCGTGAAGATCAGAGCAGCGTGGCCGGTGCTTACTATTACCTCGCATCTGATCCGGAAGGGAAGCTGCTGCTCACGGACACGGACCCTGCACTGATCGCCGCAATCGAGTCCAGCGGGATGATCGGGGAACCGGACTTTGACCGGAACATCAGCGTCTATCTCGAATTTCCGGTCAGAGACGCCGATATCAGCGGATTCACCTCCCTGTCGCGGGTGTCGACCTGGCTTCCCGATCCGGACAGCACCCAGGAAGACGGGTATGACCCGAAAGCCATCGTTTTCTACAGTCCGGATGGCAGCCAGCTGCTGACGGCCGATCTCAGCGCTTTCATCAATGAATGCATCTCCGCACAGGCCGCGGATCCCGAAACGGCACAGGGCCCCGACGGCATCCTCAGGATCTCGGAAGACCGGATGATCCTGCTGGACCACTGCAGTTTCACCGCCGAAACAGACGGGACCTACCGCTGGATGGACCTGGCCGGCGTCCTGCTGGAAAAGTGATTATCTGTTCCGCCCACCCGATACGGTGCAAATTTCTCACTTTTGACTGCCATACACATATCGAAGTGAGCTTCTATTCAGATAAACTCCGCTAAATGCGGGTGAGTCATATTAAAAGCTGAGGATGCATAAATAAAATTGTCGTCCACAACACAATAACCGGGGTGCCGGGGCCGACGGGGCAAAGCTCCTGCACCGCATCAAGAAGGGTGTGGGCGGCAGCCCACCCCATACGGTGCAGGTGTTGGGCTGCCGTCAGGCCAGCCCGATCGGCCCCGGCTAAATAAACCAGGCGCGGCAAGCTGCCTATGCAAACGAACGAGCAATCGGGCCGCGCCTTGCGAAGCACTCACTTCCGATTGCCATGGGCATATCATAGTGAGCTCATATAATAGGGAAAAGCAGATCCGGCCATTCTGCCATAAACTGGCCGCCGATATCCTTTCTGTCTTAGAAAAAGGTTAACTTTCCCGGGATGGCCGCGAATCAGTGTAAAATTCAGGAGAGAGGATCTATAAAAAATGGTTATATTACAGTTTATACTCGCTTTTGGTGTGATGCTGTTCCTGCATGAGTTCGGGCATTTCATCGTTTCCAAGGCGTTTGGAATTGAAGTAGAAGAATTCGGGATCGGACTTCCGCCCCGCATCTGCCGCCTCTTCACATGGAAAGGAACTGAATTCACGCTCAACCTGCTGCCCTTCGGCGCGTTTGTCAAACCGAAGGGAGAATTTGACGACCCCACACAGAACAGTCTGCGCAGCGCTGCTGCCTGGAAGCAGATCCTGATCCTGCTCGCGGGCCCCGCGATGAACTTTCTGACCGCGGTCGTGCTCTTCACGATCTGCGCCCATCAGATCGGCGCGGCCGACCCCTCCGTCGTGATCCTGGACAAAGTGGAACCCGGTTCCCCGGCGGAGACCGCCGGGATGCGGGCCGGTGACCAGCTGCTGCAGATCGCCGATACGACCATCGACCATTACGATAAAGTCTCCGAAGCCGTTCAGCAGCATCTTGATCAGCCGACCCCGATCCGGGTGAAACGGCAGGGCGAAGTGCTGGATCTGACCGTCACCCCGCTTTCGGAACCGCCCGAAGGCCGCGGAGCCATGGGCGTCGTCATCACCTACGCGGTGCATGATATCACGCTCGGCGAAAGCATCAAAGCCGGGTTTGAAGATACGGGATACATGACGAAACAATACCTGACCGGTCTCGGCCAGATGATCAGCGGAAAAGTCAAGATGGGGCTGGAATCCATCGTCGGCCCGGTCGGCATGTACTCCTTCTATTCGGAAGCCGCTGAGATCGATGAAGAACGCGCCCAGATGGCCGAAGAACACCGCAGGGAGCTTCAGGAATCCGGCGTTTCCACTGAGATCCGGACCGCCAGCAATTCCAACACCGGCTGGGCCTCCCGCCTGACCTTCTTCGGGCTGATCTCGGTCGCGCTCGGCGTCACCAACCTCTTCCCGATCCCCGCGCTGGACGGCGGACGGATCCTTTTCCTGCTGCCGGAGCTTCTCTTCAAAAAGAAGGTCCCGCTCAAGGTGGAGACCGCCTTCAACGGTGTTTTCATGACACTGCTGCTCATCCTGATGGCAGTCATCATGTTCAAAGACGTATTTATGCTGGCCCATTCATAACACGGAGAAAAAAATGGCTGACAATCA
>CADBKS010000229.1 GCA_902795255.1 uncultured Chloroflexota bacterium | reverse complement strand
GGCTGGAGACAGCGCTTCCGGCGAGCCGGTTTCCTTCAAAGTGAACTGAGACGCATGAATAAGGGGAAATGGCTTTTTTTCCATGGGCTTGTCCTGCTGTTGGTTCTGGGCTGTTCCGGCGAGGATGACATCTCGCTTTCGGACCCGGAACCGCGGCTGACAGCCATCCATGTATCTGAAACGGAACTGGTCCTCCCTCCCGGAGGATCGGTTTCTGTTTCCTTTACAGTCAATGCCCCTTCCTATGCGTTCAATTATACGGTTTCCTCTTCGGATTGCCAAGTCCGGCTCATGCAGGCCGGCGGTGTGGTCCCGGTCGGATTCAGGCTGACGGAAATCATTCCGGGTGAAGTCAAGGGGACCTATTCGGCGACCCTGACGGATATGGGAACGGGCGCGGTGTACGAGCAGCAGGTCTGCCTGGCCATCGCGGAGCGGAATCCGGATACCGGCGCCGAATCGCTGGTGTCCTCGTCCTATTTCACCGTCCGTTCCGAGAAGAAATATGCCGAACTGACCCTGGATACGGGTCTTCCGGTCGTGTATGTGGAAACGGAAGAGCGGAAGGAGGTTGTCTCGAAAACCGATTACCTTCCTGCCACCCTGTATATCCGAGGGACGGAGAAATATGATGATACACAGCCGCTTCCGTGCGAAATCCGAGGGCGGGGCAACACGACCTGGTCCTGGCCCAAGAAGCCGTATCTGATCCGGTTGGAGACACGGGAACCCTTGCTGGGAATGCAGAAGCACAAGCGGTGGGTGCTGCTGGCGAACTTCATGGACCGGACCCTGATGCGAAATCTCGTTTCCATGAAAGTGTCCTCCATGACCTCCCTGGCATGGACCCCTTCCTGCGTACCGGTGGAACTGGTCCTGAACGGGAAGCACCGGGGATCGTACCTGCTGATCGAGCAGGTTCGGGTGGACGAGAACCGGGTTGCGGTTGCGGAGATGACCCCTGAAGACAATGCGGGGGATGCCGTCACGGGCGGCTACCTGCTGGAGCTGGACTTCCATTTCGACAACCAGGTCCAATGGATCGATCCCCACGGGCGCAACGGGCAGTGGGGGAACGGTATCCCGTTTGCGGTGAAATATCCCGATCCGGACGACCTGACTCCCCAGCAGGAAGCCTATATCAAGAAGTATGTCTCCGCCGCGGCTTCCGTCCTTTACGGAGAGAATTTCAAGGATCCGGAAAAGGGCTATGCCGCATATCTGGACGTTGATTCATTCATTGATTACTGGATAGTGTTCGAGGTCATGGGAAACCATGAACTGGGAAATCCGGGGAGCGTGTTCCTCCACAAAGACCGGGGCGGAAAACTGGTCGCGGGACCCTGCTGGGATTTCGACTGGGGGGTGCTGTCCTATGCGACTTCTCCGCAGGCCAGGACCGGTCTGGTGAACGGCAAGGCCATCTGGTACGGCCGTCTTTTCCAGGATCCAGCCTTCAAGGCCCGGGTCAAAGCCCGTTTCGAGGAACTTCTCCCCCAACTGGAAACGATACCGGATTACATCGATGCCTGCGAGGAGATGCTGGAGGCGTCAGCGCGGCTGAATTTCGCCATGTGGAATCCAGCGGAAGACGCCTCCCAGAATGGCGGCTGGATCATCAACGGGGATGAAAGGATGAGTTTCAGCTGCGAAAGATAAGCCACGGCCGAAACGGATTCCTTGCTGATGTGCGCGGCCATCATTGTATCCAGTACGGAAAAAATCTGTGAGAGCATCTGGTAGAGGGCCAGCGGGGTGCCGATCATCAGGATCACTTTCCACATGGGACCGTTCAGGCTCTCTTCCAGAAATTTTTTGTCTTTTTTTGTCAGTTCTGCTTTTATTTCCATTTTTCCTGTATTTCTCCGCATGGAAAGCAATCAGCCATTTTGACGCGGCGGGTCTCAGCCGGTGCTTTTCGGGATCAGCAGTGAAGAATACATCTATTTTCAATAAAATACCACATAATTACTGCCGGATTCTGCGGAAACTACAGAAAAAACAACACATTTGAAAATTCGTGACAGGGGGGATCGGGAAATTTTTTATTGCCGGGACAGGAGCCGTACCGGGTCAGAATTCTTTGCGGTAGGCGCTCGGGGTGAGACCGTAAAACTTTTTGAACGCGTCTTTAAAGTAATTGCTGTCCGAAAAGCCGCAGCGGAAAGCGATCTCCGTGACCGAATCCGTCGTGGAGATCAGCTCCAGTGCGGCATGTTTCATCCGGATGAAAAGGAGGTACTGATGGAGGCCGAGTCCTGCTGCTGCCCGGAATTTCCTGCTCAGATAGTTCGGGCTGAACCCCGCGGCCGAAGCGATGTCCGCTGCCGAGATGGGCTCCGCGTAATGATCGCTGATGAACCTGGCGGCCTGAACGATCTGCCGGTCGGTGGTATGGATCTCGGCCGGGGCTTCCTCCGGAAAGGTGCAGAGACGTCCGCACAGAAGGAAGAGCTCCCGGAGCAATGCCTGCTGCAGCGCGGCGGAATAATCATCGCCAATCTTTTCTTCCGCGACCATTTTTATGAGGATCCCTCGGATCTGTTCCCGGTGTGCTTCCGGGACCTGGAAGATGCGCGTCCGGGCGAAAAAGTCCGGCTGATGGGGAAGGAGCTGTTGTACGTCTTCAGTAATATCCGAATCCCGGAAAAAGACGGCTGCCCTTCTGCAGGGACCGAAAAGATAACGCGTGTAATGAAGTGACTGCGGCGGCATCAGAATGAAATCTCCGGCATGGAGGTCATACATGGCGTTGTCGATCAGGATTCGGCATTCGCCTGTTTCGACGTAGAACAGCTCGTAATAGGGGTGGCAGTGGTGTTCCGGCATCACATAACCGGCTTCCCTGAGCTGGGTCTCAGCGAAGATCTTTTCGATCATATTCTGACTGCTGCGGATCGGTTTTGAGCTTTTCATATCATTTGCCATGTGTGAGAATGGTCTTCAGGCGGCCGGATGTTCTGTTTTGATTAATGTTAGCATAGTTGGCCTGTCCGTTTGTTCCCCGAAAACCGAAAACTGACAGACGAAAACAGTTTGTATAAAAAAACGGTCCGCAGCGGTGTTCGGGTGGATCCGCTGGAACCGGGCGGGGACGGTTCAGTCCTCCTCCTCTGTGAATCTCATATTCTGGGGCTTCATAATCGTCCTCGTCATAGTCATAATCACCGGGATTGGACAGGCGGAGCGTTTCCGCTCCGTCACGGGCGAAGGAGCACAGGTAAAGCGCATAGTCTTCTGCCGCTTCTTCCGTGTCAAATACTTCATCCTGCAGTTCTCCGTCAAATATGATGCGGTAATTAGCCATTGAATGGTCCTCCTTTTTTTATCAGTTAATCAGGTGCCAATACGTCTGCGGTTTTTGTGAAAACAGACCGCTCAGCACAGCGGGACTGCCGTTGCGCTGTCTCAGCCGGGAGACAGCCCGTTTTTTCAGCGGCGGCATAATTTGCCGGTTGGTATGATTCATGCACCGATAATTATTAATATTTATTTGTAAAAGAAAGGACGCGAATTATGAACGTCGGTTGGATCTGCGGTTTTATTATAGGAGTTTTGGGGATCATCGGGCATTTTGTGGTGAACCCGTACGGTACCTACAGCCATTTTCTGGTCCTGATCAGACAGTATGATTTCTGGCTGCTGGCGATCGGCTTCTTTCTGGTCAGCCTCAGCGGCGGGAACAGACGCTATTGACTGTGCGCATAATTTCATAAACATAAAACAGGCTGCCTGCGGCGTGTCAGGTGTATAATACACGTTGTTTCGCTGATCTGTATTGTTACCCGTTTCAAAGTGATAACATGGATTTGGAACGGGGCGTATTTTGTTAATTTATATTTATCTGCCTAAAGGAATTATCATTTATGCTTTCACTGGATAAAGTTTTTAACGCACAGCTGGTCCTGAAAAATATCGTCCGGGAGACGGATCTGGTGCGCGCTTACGGGATCGCGCCGGAATGTGAACTGTTCCTGAAACCGGAAAATCTGCAGATCACCGGGTCATTCAAGGTCCGCGGATCCGCTTATAAGATCTCCATGCTTTCCAAAGAGGAACGGGAAAAAGGCGTTATTGCCTGTTCCGCGGGAAATCACGCGCAGGGTGTGGCGCTGGCTGCCACGAAAAACGGGATCAAATCCGTGATCTGTCTGCCGGATTCAGCTCCGATCTCCAAGGTCGAAGCGACGAAAGCGTTTGGGGCCGAGGTCTGTCTGGTGGAAGGCGTTTATGATGACGCTTATAAAAAGGCTCTGGAGATGCGCGACAGTATGGGCTATACTTTCGTCCACCCATTTGATGATGAAAACGTGATCGCTGGGCAGGGGACCATCGCGCTGGAAATCTACCATGATCTTGACAATATCGATGCGATCATCGTCCCGGTCGGTGGGGGTGGACTGATCTCGGGCATCGCCTATACCGTCAAGCAGATCCGGCCGTCCGTGAAAGTCTACGGGGTGCAGGCTGCCGGGGCGCCGAGCATGTACAACTCCATCCATGACGGAAAAATTGAG
>CADBKS010000228.1 GCA_902795255.1 uncultured Chloroflexota bacterium | reverse complement strand
GACAGGGAGCCCCTTCTCATCGACTTCCAACCCGAGCCCCGTATAGAATGCGGAGTTGACCTTCTCACCGAGGGATGCGATCACCGTGTCGCATTCGATCGCCCGCTGTTCACCGGTCGGTTCCGGCTTCTGGCGGCCGCCCGCGTCCGGAGCGCCCAGACGCATCACGTCACAGACCAGTTTTCCGTTTTCAAGGGTCACCGGCGCCAGCAGCGGCTCAAAGATCACGCCCTCGGCCATGGCCTCTTCGAGCTCTTCCAGATCCGCCGGCATATTGGCGATGTCGCGGCGGTAAACGATGGAAACGCTCTCAACACCCGGGAGCCGTTTGGCGGCCCGGGCCGCGTCCATTGCCGTATTCCCGGCACCGATCACGGCAACATGTCTGCCGGGTTTCGGATCTTCACCGTGCTTCAGCATGCGCATGAATTCGATTGCGTTCAGGCTGTCGCCGTTCTTCAGATCCAGTTTGTTGTTTTTATTGGCACCCACGGCAAAAAGGACCGCGTCCGCGTTATCGCAGAGTGCCTTCACATCCGTCGCTTCACTGTTCAGATGGATCCGGACACCGAGTTTCCGGATGATATCCGCGTCCTTTTCGATCGCCTCATCAGAGATCCGGAAGCCGGGGATCACATTGCGGACGATGCCGCCGAGGACCGGTTCCTTTTCATACAGATCGGTTTCCCAGCCGTTTTTCGCGAGGAAATACGCTGCGGCCATCCCGGCGGGACCGCCGCCGACCACGGCAGCTTTCTTTTCGTTCTTTTTGCCGGGTTCAAGGGCTTTCAGCACTTCATCCAGCCCGTTTTGCGCAGCATCAAGCTTGCAGGCCCGGATGTTGACAGGGCCTTCATACTGTCTGCGGCTGCAGGAGTTCATGCAGGTATGTGGGCAGATCGTCCCTGTAATGTTCGGGAGCGGGTTCTTTTCAAGAATGATCTCGGCAGCCCGTTTCGGATCGCCCTTCGCGAGCGCCCGCAGATAAGCCGGAATATCCTGATGGATCGGGCAGGTATCATTGCAGGGCGAAATGAAGCAGTCGAAAAGCGGCGGCGCACCGGCAGCCTTCTTCCGGACGACCTTCTTTACACGGCCCTTGTAATGCGGGTTGGACTTCGCGTCTTCGGCAAGCGCGGTCAGCCGTTCAACATCGATCTTCGGCAGCGGCATAGCCGTTCCGACCGCGGCGGTCAGCTGGCTCATGCGCTCATAGCCGCCCGGCTTCAGGATGTTGGTCGCCATGGTGATCGGGTAGATCCCCGAGCCATAGATCTCGCCGATATTATAGATATCCGCACCGCCCGCGAAGGAGATCGGAAGTTCCCCGTTGAACTCGCGGGAGATCCGTGCGGCCAGGTTGATGGAAAGTGGGAACAGGCTGCGGCCGGACATGTAGGCTTCCTCGCCGGGGAGGAAATGGCCGGTGATATCGACCGGTTTCGTGTTCGTCAGCTTCAGACCGAACGCCACGCCGGTTTCTGCCGCGAGCTTCATCAGCCGGCGGAACATCGGCACCGCGTCTTCCCACTGCAGGTCTTCCCGGTAATGGTGGTCGTCAAATTTGATGCCCGTGAATCCGAGGTTGTCAAGGGTCTCGCGGACGAAGGCGTAACCGAGCAGCGTCGGGTTGCACTTGACGTATGTATTGAGTTTCTTTTCCGTGATCAGGTGAACGGCGATGCGTTCGATCTCATCCGGAGGGCAGCCGTGCAGCGTGGAGATCGTCACATTGTTGGAGATCTTCGGCGATACGGCACGGATATAAGCCTCATCGACCTTCTCAAACAGTCCCTTGTTGGCAAGTGCCCAGTCCAGGCATTCCTTCCAGGCGTCGGTTTCGGACGCGTCCTTGAGGGAATTGATGAAATTATCGATCTTCGGCAGTTTGATGCCGGCCAGATCATACCCGACGCTCATATTGAAGATAAAAGCGTCCGGATCTCCGAGCCCCAGCTCTTTGGCCAGCAGCTTGATCGCCCACCAGCCGCGGATATATTCGGCAGCTGCGTTTTCAACGGTCAGTTCCGTGGACCATTCCACGTTGTAGCCTTCATCATAGGCAAGGATGCAGGGGCGCGCGACGCATTTCGCCAGGTCTTCACCGTCCATCTTCTGGACCGTCTTCAGTTCGAAGAAGCGTGCACCGGCCGCGTAAGCGGCGACCAGGTTCCCGGCCAGCTGCGTGTTCGGACCGGCCGCCGGGCCGAAGGGCGTTTCGATCTTTCCTCCGAAAATCGGAATCGCTTCCCGTCCGCAAAGGCTGACCGGACGGACGCCGAGCAGCTGCCCGTTCCGTTTGTATCCCTTCAGGATACGAGCCATCAGTTCGGCAAATGACATTGGATGCATACGATCGGACATATGATGGACCTCCTCATCCTTCTCTATCGCAGTATTCGTGATATTTCTCCCAAACCTTCGGATAAACTTCCATGGAATGGGCGCAGACAGATGCTTCGTCGATGGTGGTCAGGGTACGATTCCGCATCAGGAATTTCCCGTCGACGATGGTATCGGTGATCATGCGTTCGCTCCAGCCAAAAATGATCTGCCAGGGCAGATTTCCGGGGGTGAACGCCGTGAACGGGGTAAAGTCGACCAGGATCATATCCGCAGGCGCCCCGACAACGATCTTTCCGAATTTATCACCGAATCCGAAGGCCTGGCCGGCAAGCTTTGCGTTGTTATAGACCGCCATCTTCTGAACGTCAAAACCGTTCATGCGGCGCGGGTCGCGGGCAACGACCTTCTGGAGCCAGTAGGCAAATTTCCACTCGCTCCACATATCAAAGTTATAGCCGTCATTCCCGAGGCAGACCTTCATGCCGTCATCCAGCATGGATTCGACCTGCGCAGCACCGACAGCGTTGTTCATATTGGAACGCGGCTGATGGGAGATCCAGGTGTTCGTTTCCTTCAGGAGCTCCATTTCGCGTTTATTGACGTGAACACAGTGGGCAGCGATCGTCCGTTCGCCCAGAATATGGTGTTCATACAGCCGTTCCGCACAGCGCTTGCCGTATTTATACAGGCTGTCCCACTCATCTTCCTGCGATTCGGCTACATGGATATGGAAGCCGAAGCCTTCCGGGACCGCGGCCGCGCACTGATCGAGCGTATCCTCATCCACGGTCAGGCAGGCGTGGATCCCAAACGCGCCGGCGATCCTCCCGCCCAGATTATCTTTGGCGATCTTCTTCAGGAAGCGGACGTTTTCATTGATGCCGGCTTTCGTTCCGAGCTTGCCGTTGCGGTCCGTGACTTCATAGCAGAGGGAAGCGCGCAGCCCGGCCTTGTCCACGACGTCTTCCAGCACATCCAGAGACCCGTCGATAAAGTTCGGAGATGCATGATGGTCAAAGAAAGTCGTGCAGCCGTTTTTGATCGCGTCGATCATGAAAATTTCACCGGAGAGCCGGACGCTTTCTTCATCCAGCGCTCGGTCAAGCTTGTACCAGAGATTTTTCAGGATCTCAGGGAAGTCCTTGGCCGGAGGCAGGTTGTTCCCCAGGCCCCGGGAATACGCGCCGTAGAAATGGGTATGGGAACAGATCTGGCCGGGCATGAGGATCTTCCCGCCCGCGTCGATCTTGACCTCTTCCGGATATTTCTTCAGGATCTCATCCGACGGACCGAGATCCCCGATGAGTGTTCCACGGATCAGAACCGCGTGATTTTCCAGGATCCGGTTCTCATCTTCCCATGTAATGACTCTTGCATTGTAAATGATCATCTTTCCTCCTGTATTCGCCGTTTCCGCGGCGGGTCGCTGATACAAAAAAACCCACTTCTCCTTTGTCAGGCTTCAGTGAGTTGTTATATTCTGCACAGCATTCTCCATCTTATTCTTCCCCCAACGGCGGCACTTTTCGATGGATATTGCCAACGCCGGCATGATTTCGCCGACCTCCGTTAATTTATTTTATCAACCCTTTGAATGTCTGACAATCCCTGAAATTCTGCAAAAAATCACAAAATTCATATGACAGATTCACTTTTACATCTGCTCCGCACACTCAGAATCCAGAGTCAGGTGTGCAGAGTGAAGTTAACAAGGTGACGCTGCGCGCTATTCCAATTCGGAATTCGGAAAGCGGAATTCGGAATTATATATGGTGACGCTTCGCGTCATTTATAATAGAACTCTGCGCGATGACAACGGTGCCATCTTAAATCGTCGCGCAGCGACACCGCAATTTTTACCTTCTACCCTTTACCTTTTACCTAAACGCAGTGCTCCGAGTCCTATTAAGGGGCAGCTCACCGGGAACTGTCACCGACTCACATTTGTGCGTATCTCCCCCCATCTTGACTCGTCGCGGAGCGACACCTATTCCCAACGAATGACCAATGACGAATGACCAATAACTGCCGTATTCCGCGACATCGCCACTATTCGCTTTTCACCCTTCACCATTCTCCATTACCTGCATTTAGGCATTTCGAACGAAGTGCGAAACGCTTAAATGCCGAGATTCCCCGAACCCCGGCTTCTGACTGTTTTCCGCGCCAAGCGCCTATATTAACCTGTCGCGAAACGACACCG
>CADBKS010000227.1 GCA_902795255.1 uncultured Chloroflexota bacterium | reverse complement strand
AACAGCAGATAAACCGACGGCACGGTCAGCCCGATCCATACGGGAACAAAAGTATATGTACGGGCCGCGTCGACCATAAGCCCTTTGAAAAGGTTCCCCTCGGAGCCATGATTCGGGTGATGCATATTAAACTGAAGTGTTTCCGCAAGCGTCTGCACCGGATGCTCCCAGAAATTCGGCGTGATCAGATAGAAGAAAAAGAGAAAAAGCAGCAGTGTCACACAAAACAGCCGCAGTCCCGCCGGTTTTTTGGTCCGCAGCACGTCAAAGCCGTACAGGAAAATGAAAACGGGGATAAAGACGATCCCGTTAAAGCGGGTGTTGCAGGTCAGCGCCAGACAAAAAGCCAGGAGGACCGTCGTTTTCAGGTCCCGTCTGCTGAACCAACGGACCATCACATAAGCCGTGATCACATACCAGGCAGCAAAGATCACGTCCTTGTTGTTGTAAAAACTCTCCGCGTAAAAGCGCGGGGCAAGGACCATCATCAGCATCCCGGCGATCCCGTATTTCCGGCTGCCGAAACGGCTGCCGAGAAGCCGGTAGAAGCAGAATACCCCGAGAAAATAGTTCAGAAACGTATAAAGGTGCCGCATCCCGTAAAATTGGGAAGGCTCCAGCGTGAAATGAAAAAAGCTCTCGATCAGCACCAGCGGGAAATGCAGCGCGGTCCCGTAATAACGGTCCCGGTACTCATGCAGCTCCGGCAGATAGCTGAGCCACGATTCATTTTCTGCGCTGATCGGAATGTTCAGCTTATGGACCACGTATCTGAAGTTCACGAGCGAAGTCTGCCGTTCCATTCCCTCATCCGGCCCGCAGCCGTAATCGTCAAAAAGAAACGCCCCGGCAGCAGCCCAGACCAGACAGAGAATGACCGCGGCAATCTTCCATTTCTTTTCATTCGAATCCGTTGTCGTTTTCCGCATCATAGGTATTGATTATAAAATAAAAAAATAATTTGCTATAATTATATAAAGAAGTAAGGATGACCGCTCCCTCTGAAAGAAAGGAGCTGCCATCATATTCGGGTGCATCTTATTTAAAGCCGGGGATGCCCTTCTCTGATGCAATAATTTTTTGGGGCACGGACCGGCTAAACAAACCGGGCATGGCAGGCAGTTTAAGCCAACACATAAGTGATCGTGCCGCGCCATGCGAAGCAAGCTCTGGCGATTGCCATGAGCACAACAAAGAGAGCGCCTAAAACAGCAAACGTGAGAAATTTTTTTGCGGAGGCTTAAAAATGACACCGTCTGATATGCAGTCAGTAATTCATTCCTATGAGAATTACAAAGAAGATTTCCGGCTCCAGTCTAACAACAGTCACAGGTTGGAATACCTGACGACCATTGCCTACATGGATAAATACATCGGGCCGGGAATGAAGATCCTGGATGTGGCGGCCGGGACAGGCGCTTACGCGCTGCATTATGCGGAAACAGACTGCGAGGTCACGGCACTGGACATCACACCATCCTACATTGACCTGCTCAAACAAAAGGCTGAAAAACGGGGGCTGAAAGTTACTTCATTCCCCAATGACGCGCGCGATCTGTCCATGTTCGAAGAATGCTCCTTCAACGCGGTTTTCTGTATGGGGCCGATCTACCATCTTACCGAAGCCGCGGACCGGGAAAAGGTCCTGAACGAATGTTACCGTGTGCTGAAACCGGAAGGCCTGCTTTTCCTGGCTTACATCAACAAATACTTTGTGTTTTCGCAGTTCGCGCTGAACAGCCGACAGTACCTGCAGGAAAAATTCTTTCAGAAAGTTGTCATCGATCAGACCAACCGCTCCACGGATCCCGATAATTTCTGGACGGACGCCTGGTTCACGACTCCCGGAGAGATGGAAGCACTGGCCGCTGCCCACCGCTTCGCGAAGATCAAACATATCGCACAGGATGGCGTTGGCAGGCTGAAATCCAATGACGTGGACGCAATGCCGCCGGAAGCCTTCGAAAAATGGGCGGGGTTCCATCTGCGGATGTGCGAAGAGCCGTCGATCCTCGGCATCAGCAATCACGGGCTGCTGATCGCAATGAAAAAGTAACTTTTTCCGCGAATTCCTACGCATGTTTTCATTTTTGAGGCATAATATTAGGCATGAATCAGTACTATTTTGAAAACGTTATGATGATGCGCGGCCGCCGGATGGGGCGGTCGGGCTTTGCGTTTTCTGAATAAGAGTAAAATCAGTTTATTATATGGTAATGCAGAGCTCTTTTAGATCATAAAAGAGCTCTTTTTTTGAAATGAGCCGCGTGAACAGATGATAAAAGTCAATAACCTAAGTAAAACCTTTGTATCGGGCAAACAATCCTTTACGGCCCTGGAAAATGTTTCGCTGCATATTGAACAAAATGACATTTACGGCATTATCGGTATGAGCGGCGCCGGGAAGAGCACACTGATCCGCTGCATCAACCTGCTGGAAACACCGACCTCCGGCGAGATCTTTATTGAGAACAAGTGCATTTTCAGAAACTTTCCGGACAGGCCCGCGGAGAAAGTCATGCTCAGCAGAAATGAACTCTCCGAACTGCGGAAAAAAATCGGCATGATCTTCCAGGCCCCGAACCTGCTGATGCAGCGGACCGTGGAAAGCAACATCGCCTTCCCGATGGAGATCGCAGGAAAATCCAAATCCGAGATCCGTTCCCGGACGGAAGAGCTGATGAACCTGGTCGGGATCCGCGAAAAGGCGAAGAACTATCCGTCACAGCTTTCCGGCGGGCAGCGCCAGCGCGTTTCGATCGCCAGAGCACTCGCGAACAACCCGAAGATCCTCCTGTGCGATGAACCGACTTCCGCACTGGATACGCTCATCACCAACCAGATCCTTGACCTGCTGTGGGACATCAACCAGAAACTGAATGTCACGATCGTGCTGATCACACATGAGATCCGTGTTGTCAACAAGATCTGCAACAAGGTAGCCGTCATTGATCAGAACCATATCGTTGAAAAAGGCGATATCGGTAGTGTCATGATGAACCCGAGCGAAGAGATCACCAAACAACTTTTGATAGGAAGCAGAGGATAAGGCCATGGAAGGAATCAGCGCTTTTCTGGATACACTCAAGGAATTCTGGCCGCTTCTGGTCGAATCCACCGGACAGACCCTGTATATGGTGATCGCCGCGACAGTGATCGCTTACGTACTCGGCACTCCGCTGGGGATCCTGGTCGTCATTACGGCACCGGAGTCGATCTGGCCGCATAAGACCGTCCACGCGGTCCTTTCCTGGATCATCAACATCGGGCGGTCCATTCCGTTCATCATCCTGCTGGTCGCGCTGCTGCCGTTCACACGGACGATCGTCGGGACGACCATCGGGGCGACCGCAACGATCGTGCCGCTGACGATCGCGGCAACGCCCTTCGTTGCCCGCATGATCGAAACATCCCTGCTCGAGTTGGATACAGGCGTCATCGAAATGGCCCAGGCGATGGGTGCCAATATCTGGCAGATCATCACCAAGGTATTTCTCACCGAAAGCCTGCCCTCCGTTATCCGCGGCTTTTCCATCACCATCATCAGCCTGATCGGCTACAGCGCGATGGCCGGGGCAGTCGGCGGCGGCGGTCTGGGAGACCTCGCGATCCGTTACGGCTACTACCGCTATCAGTCCGATGTCATGATCCTGACGATCATCCTGCTGGTCATCATCGTCCAGATCATCCAGATGGCCGGAGATTTCGCCTCGCAGAAAATCGACAAAAGGAATATCAGGTAATTTTGCCAGCAATGGCATTTAGCAAACAGGAGTATTTATGAAAAAATCAGTTATTTTTGTGTTGTTTTGCGTAATGCTCGCCGCTGTTTCCGCCTGCTTCGCCGCAGATGAGATCACCGTCAAAGTCGGTGCCTCTCCCTCCCCGCACGCAGAGATCCTGAACCAGGTCAAGGACGTTCTGGCCGAACAGAACATCAAACTGGAGATCGTTGAATTCACCGATTATGTTCTCCCCAACACCGCACTTGAAGACGGCAGCCTGGACATGAACTTCTTCCAGCACAAACCGTATCTGGATGACTTCAATGCCAGCTACAAGGAAAAGAACGCCAAATGGATCGATCTCGTCCCGGTTCTGGCTGTTCACTTTGAACCGATGGGCATTTACGGCGGCAAATCCTCCGATATCAATGCGGTACCCGAAAAGGCCAAGATCGCTGTCCCGAATGACACCACCAATGAAGCCCGCGCCCTGCTGCTGCTTGAATCCCTGGGCATCATCAAAGTCAAGGAAGGTGCCGGCCTGACCGCCACCAAGAAAGATATCGTCGAAAATCCGTACAACATCGACCTGGTCGAGATGGAAGCAGCCCAGCTCCCGCGCATCCTGCCGGATGTCGACTTCGCCATCATCAACGGCAACTACGCCATTGACGCAGGCCTGAAGGCTTCCGATATGCTGGCCCAGGAAAGCACCGACTCCGAAGCCGCCCAGCTTTACGCCAATGTTCTGGTCGTCCGCGAAGATACCGCTGAAAACGAAGTGTTCCAGGCGATCATCGAAGCCGTCCAGTCCGATGCCGTAAAATCCTTCATCGAAGAAGAATACG
>CADBKS010000226.1 GCA_902795255.1 uncultured Chloroflexota bacterium | reverse complement strand
CGGTGCGGGTGGTCCTTGCCATGCCGCTGGCGCTGAACTGTATTGAGCTCTGCGGTCTCCCGGAGAATTCAAAGGAGCGTTCGATCCTGCTTTTATCAGCGTGGGCTATGATGGTCATTCCGGGAATCGGCTGGCCGTCCGGTTCCCTCTTGGGAGCAGTTCTTACCGGGATCTTCAGTATGGTCGGAGAGATCCCGGAAATAACTTTTGCCGGGTGGTGCCGCGCGTCACTGCTGCCAACGGCCGTAGTCACTGTCTGTCTGCTGGCAGCGGGCATGGCTGCGCTCAGGCACACAAAACCGCTCGGACTTTCTCAGGACGCTTTCCGGGATGTTTATCAGAAGCTTCCTCCAATCAGCCGTGAAGAAAAAACGACACTGGCTGTTCTGTGCGGAAGCTTTTTGTTACTCGCGACGGCTTCGCTGCACCATATCCCGGACGCGGCGGTCTGTCTGTTCGGTTTCTTCATCCTCTGCATTTTCCGTGTGATCAGGGCGGATGAGATCGGAACCGGGATCTCTTGGAATATCGTCCTTTTTGTCGGAGCCACGATGAGCCTCGGCGGAATTTTTTCATATACGGGTGTTTCCGACTGGCTTTCCGGGATCATGCTGCGCCTGTTTTCGGGGATCAGCAGTCCTGCTGTTCTGATCCTGCTGACAACAGCCGCACTTTTTGCCTGGCGCTTTGTCGATGTAGCGCTGCTGACGCCGACGGTCATCGTTCTGGCTCCGGTGCTGCCCCGTTTTCTGCAGGCTTACGGGATCCATCCGTTTGTCTGGATCCCGGTCTTTTCCTTTGCGATCTGTTCGTTTTTCATGCGCTATCAGAATATGTTCCTCCTGATTGGGGAAACCACTCTGGGGAACAGGGGTTGGACCGGCAAATACCGGATCCGGTACGCGCTGCTTTATTTCGCGGCCTGTCTGTTGGCGGTCGCACTGGGATTGCCCTACTGGAAGATGACAGGACTGATCTTGTAAAAATTGCTGAAGAAAGGGATAAGAAATGGAAAGAAAAAAAGCTACGCTGGCCGACCGTTTCAATACGCTGTGGATGGAAAACGGAACTGTTCACATGCTGAACCGCCGGAAATATCCGCTTTCCGTTGAGTATGTGACCTGCCCGGATCTGGAGTCTGTTGCGGTGGCGATCGAAAACATGACGATCCAGGGGGCTCCGCCGCTTGCATACGCGGCAGGCCTGGGGCTTTCAATGCATGCAAGGGCTCATGAGGGAGAGAGCCGGGATGCCTTTTTTGCGGCGCTGGAAGAGGGCAGGGACAGACTCCTCCATACACGTCCGACCGGCTGGGATATTCATTATGTGTTGGACGGGTGCATGCGCATCGCGAAAGAAGCGTATGATGCGAATGCGGATGTTCCGGAAGAGATTCGAAAATATGTCTATTCCCGGATCGAGGAGGGAAACCGGATCGCGCGGGATACCGGAAGATATGCTGCGGACCTGATCCCGGACGGAGCGAGGATCCAGACGATCTGTTTCGCGGGCGCGGCGCTGGCAAATATGCTGTATTACGCTGCCGAAGACGGAAAAGATATCCGGGTTTTCGCGTCCGAGACCCGGCCGTACCTGCAGGGAGCGCGCCTCACGGCAAAATCCTGTGTCGAAATGGGCATTCCGGTAACGGTGGTGACCGATAATATGCCGGCTTACCTGATGCAATGCGGGAAAACGAACCTGTTTGTCTCCACAGCGGACAAGATCACGATGGATGGTTATATCGTGAACAAGATCGGGACTTATCCGCTGGCGATGGCTGCTTTTGACAATGATATTCCCTACTATCTGCTGGGATATAACGGCCCCATGAAGGGGAGTTACGGACCCGGCAGTCTGACTGTGGAGGAGCGGGATCCGGAGGAGGTCCTTCACTGTCTCGGGCAGCGTACGAGCGTTGACGGGGCCGAAGGTTACTATCCGGCCTTTGATATCACATCACCGAAATATATTTCAGCGGTCGCAACGGATCGGGGAATTTTCCCGGCCCGGCTTATTTACAAATACCATGACGCGGTATACCGGGATCCTTTTCAGGCCGGAATCCGGTAATCGCGTCGTCGGTATCAGCAATACATTTTTTAGGAGGTGTTTCAATGGAAAGCACAAATAAGAAAACAGGTCTGATCATCAGTTTGGCAGGGCTGGCCGCAGCGGTCATCGGTGCGTTCCTCCCGTGGTTTGATAACGGAAATCTCACGGTCAATGCGGTAAGCACGGTGCAGAATTTCGGTTTTGTGCTGGTCTGTCTGATCGCTTTGGCAGTGATCTGTTCCGCAGCGCTGGCTTTCAGCACACAGAACGCTGAAGTTTCCAAACGCCCGGCACTGTGCGGGCTGCGTGCTCTCTGCGGTGTGATCGGCCTCTATGCTCTGATGGGCATCCGCAAACTGATGACGGCGGGACCGGAAAACCTGCCAGTTACGATGAAAGCCGGCGCTGTGATCATGATCATCGGTCTTGTATTTCTGATCGTCGGCGCGGCTGTTGACTTCAGAGCTGCAAAGAGCTCCGGAAAGCGCAGTTCCACGATCGATCTTGTCCTCATCGTCATGACGGCAGCGATTTACGCAGCGGCCCTTCTGACACTGAGCTTTATCAAACTGGCTCCAGGTACCTTCCTGCGCCCTGCGAATGCCCTGCAGGCGCCTTTCGGCATCCTGTTCGGGATCCCCGGCTGCATCGGTATCACGCTCGGAAACCTGATCTCCGATCTGACGCAGGGAACAGCTCCTCACGTTCTGGTCATGGGTGCGCTGACAAACTTCCTGACGGCCTTTATCCCGTACATCATGGTCAGCAATGCCCGCTTGGCGACCCGCCGCAGCATCATTGAATTCGTGATCTGGGGCAGCGTTGTCGGAGCACTGATCGTTGCTTCTTCCATCTTCATCAACGTAATGTTCGGCCTTACCCCGAAGGCAGTCGCGCTGGCTTTCTTCCCCACGACTTTCCTGAATCAGCTGCTGCCGTCGCTGTTGCTGGGGATCCCGCTCTGCAAGATCCTGTATCCGTTTGTGATCCGTTCCGGGCTTTACCGCGGACGTGATAAAGCCCGCGACGGGGAGACTGCCTGATGGATCCGCTGGTGACAGTAAGCGGTCTCCACTGGAAATATGTGGGCTCTTCCCGCGAGGCGCTCAGCGGAATTGACTTTGAGCTGATGCCGGGTGAGGTGCTTGGTGTGACCGGTCCTTCCGGTGCCGGAAAAACAACGCTTGCGATGTCGATCGACAGCCTGATCCCGAACAATTTTCACGGTGAGTTTGGCGGCAGCGTCATGATCAGGGGAAAGAATACGGCGGAGTTTTCCGTATGTGACCTGGTCCGTGAGGTTGGGCTGGTATTTCAGGATCCGGAATCCCAGTTCATGGGGATGACGGTAGAGGAGGAACTGGTCTTCACGCTGGAAAATCTCGGTCTTTCCGATGAGGAGATCACACGGCGTGTGAACCATGCGATCCGGATGGTCCACATGGAAGATTTTCTTGACCGTTCGCCTTTCAGCCTGTCCGGAGGGCAGAAACAGAAGGTTGCGATCGCATCCTGTCTGGCGCTGGAGCCGTCGATACTCGTACTCGACGAACCGACTTCCGAGCTGGATCCGATCGGTACCACTGAGGTTTTCTCTGTCCTGCAGGAGCTGAAGAAAGACCGGCAGATCGGGATCATCCTCATCTCTCATGCCACGGAAGATCTTGCATCATTTTGTGACCGGATCCTGTTGCTTTCGGAGGGACAGCAGATCTGCCTGCGGGAAACACAGGCGTTTTTCTCCGATGTGGAACTGCTGAAAAAATACGGTGTTCAGATCCCGCAGATCGTGGAAGTGTTTAACGCACTGCCCGGGATCGACCGGAAGCGGATCCCGATAACGCTGCCTCAGGCAGTGGAACTGTATACGGAGTGCGGCAAATGAGCAGACTGGTTGAAATCGATAATGTTCATTTCTCATATTCTGAAGACAGCCCCGAGATCCTTCACGGACTCAATATGACGATCGAAGAAGGCGAATACATCGCAATGATCGGTCAGAATGGTTCCGGAAAGACGACGCTTTCCAAGCTGATCGGCGGGCTGAACATTCCGACTGCCGGGGATATCCGCATCCAGGGCAGATCCGTAAAGGAGATCCCCGTGATCGAAAGAGCGGCTCTGGTCGGTTACTGTTATCAGAATCCGGACCACCAGATCTTTCTGAATACAGTCGAGGAAGAAATTGCTTACGGTCCGAAAAACCTCGGCCTTTCGAATGAGGAGATCGAAGAACGGGTCGTCCGGTCACTGGAGGCGGTTGGACTGCTGAAGTACCGGAAGGAAGAACCGTACTTTGCCGGAAAGGGCGAACGTCAGAAGATCGCGGTCGCATCCGTACTGGCGATGGAGCCGAAGCTGATCGTGCTGGATGAGCCGACGACCGGCCTCGACTGGCGTGACAGCTGCAATATGATGAACCTGATCAATACGATCCGGGATTCCGGACATACGATCATGATCATTACCCATAACATGCGGCTGGTCGCGGAACACGCCAGACGGGCTGTTGTGATGAGCGGGGGCGAGATC
>CADBKS010000225.1 GCA_902795255.1 uncultured Chloroflexota bacterium | reverse complement strand
CGGGGCAGGACAAAATCGCGCTGACGCAGAAAATACTCGCGAGCCACGGCATAAAGTCGTACGCTGAGCAGTCCGAGGGCTACTGGTCATCGCCGGAGGTCACGAAAGTGCTCGCGCTCCTGCGCATCATCGACAACGCGGAACAGGACATACCGCTCGCGTCCGTGCTCTTGTCGCCCGTCGCGGGTCTCACGTATGACGAGCTTGCCGCACTGCGCGTGTACGGGGACAAGCTGCACGCAAAAGACGAGCCGCGCGTTTCACTTATGGGCATCATAAAAAGCATCATGCGTGACGATAATGCACAGCCCCCTGTTGATATGTGCATAGGTTCGGGGCTGCGTGAGAAACTGGAGCATTTTTTGCAGAAGCTCGCGGATTGGCGAGACAAGGCGCCACGCTACAGGCTCGATGATTTCATATGGATGATATACCGTGATACATCATGTTACGATTACTTCAGTGAAATGGATGACGGCGTCCAGAAAAAAGAAAATCTGAGACTGCTCGCCGACAGGGCGGCAGCATTTGAGGCGAATGGCAGTCACGGGCTCTATCGCTTCATTCGATATATCGACAGGCTGCTCGAAGCGGGCGAGGACCCGATCTACGTTGCCCGGCGCGTAACGCGCTTTGCAAGCGAAGACGTAGGACTGGCGGATCCGCGCGCGCTGCAGGTTGCCGTTTCCGCGGCCACTGCTTTTGATTATGTCGGGATGCCGGAAGGGTATTATCCGATCGCGGAAGCGGTGCTTTACTGCGCGACCGCCCCGAAATCAAATTCTGCCTGCGGGATCTTTTCGGCAATGGACAAGATCAAAAAAGAAGGCGCCGGGCCGGTTCCTGCGCATCTGATGGACCCGAGCCGCGACGCTCAGGCGCTCGGCCACGGACAGGGGTATAAATATCCGCACAATTATCCGGAACACCATATCAAACAGCAGTATCTCCCGAAATCCGTGAACGGCGGTTTTTATATGCCCAGTGATCAGGGTTACGAAAAGATCATCCGCGAACGGATGGAACGCTGGGGACACCTGATCAACCTGTACGCACCGGATAAAAAAGGATGATGTTATGGACAGAAGCAGACTGATCGAATGCGTGCCAAACTTCTCGGAAGGCCGGGATCCGGAGATCATTGAAGATATCCGCCGCTCGATCCTTGAAAACAGCAGCGCTGAGATTTGGGATCAGAGTTCGGATAAGGACCATAACCGTTCTGTTTTTACACTCGCCGGTTCTCCGGACGATATTGAAGCGGCCGTAATGGCCTTTACTGCAGCTGCTGACGCTTTGATCGATATGCGCGTTCACGAAGGCGTTCACCCGTGCATCGGAGCAACAGATGTCGTGCCTTTTATTCCGCTGAAGAACACCACGATGGCCGAATGCGTTGAGCTTTCCGAAAAGGTCGGAAAACGTATTGCCGGCGAACTCGGTCTGCCCGTATACCTTTATGCGAATTCGGCGAAAGTCCCTTCGCACCGGCGTCTTGCGGATATCCGCAGAGGCGGCTATCCCAAGCTTGCGGAAGTTATCGCACTGGATCCGGACCGGACTCCCGACTTCGGTCCCCAAAAGCTTCCGACAGCAGGAGGTGTATCGGTCGGTGCACGCGATTTTCTGATCGCCTTCAATATTTTTCTCAACACTTCCGATCCGGTTCCCGCAAAATTGATCGCGAAAAAAGTCAGGGAGTCTTCCGGCGGTTTTCCGGGTGTTCAGGCGATCGGACTTCCCGTAAACGGGCTTGCCCAGGTTTCAATGAACTTTCTGAATTACCGCCGCTCATCCCTCATCAGCGTCTTCAACGCGGTCCGAACGGAAGCGAAACATCTGGGCTGCGCACCGCTGTATTCTGAACTGATCGGCATGCTGCCGGGAGAAGCACTCTCGGGGACTAGCCCTGAAGAACTGATGCTCCGGGATTTTGATCAGAGCCGGATCCTCGAAACGCATTTCTGAAATAACGAAGGAATCATTAAACAAAAAACCGATTTTCAGCGGTTTATTTTCTGTCGGGGCGGGCGGATTTGAACCGCCGACCTCACGGACCCGAACCGTGCACTCTATCCGGACTGAGCCACGCCCCGAACAACGTCCATTAGTATAATACTGCCCCCATTTTTTAGCAAGTGAATTCAACAAAATTCGTTACGTTTTTTTACCATTTTTTAAAAGTTCTGCATTTTTGCTGTAAAAAAATGCTTATACGCAATATTTCCGGACCCTTTCAGATATCACAACCGGGATTTCTTGCCGATTTGCTGTAAGTGTTTTTTATTTTATTGTATCTGTATCCGCTAAATGCAAAAGAAGCTTTAAAATGAGGTCTTTTTCCCGTTTCATGATAAGATAAAGAATATGGGAAGTTTGAAAGAATCCATCCGTGAATTCAAAAAAATCAATATCGTTACTATCGGCGGAGGGCACGGTCTGTCCAGCCTGCTCCGGGGGCTGAAAAAAGTCACCCGGAATATCACTGCTGTCGTAACTGTTGCCGATAACGGCGGCTCTTCAGGCGCACTGCGCCGGGATATGGGCGTTCTCCCGCCCGGGGATATCCGCTCCTGCCTGACTGCGCTTGCGGACGATGAAGAATTCATGACGCAGGTCCTCCAGTACCGTTTTTCCAGTGTTTCCGGCGTCGGGCACCATAACATGGGGAACCTGCTCATCACCGCGCTTGCCGATATCACCGGCAGCTTTGAGCAGGGCATCCAGGAACTGGCCTCGATCCTTGCGATCCGCGGAAAGGTCACACCGTCGACCCTTGCGAACATCAACCTGGCCGCGGACATTGAAGTTACGGAAAACGGAATGAATTCGGTCAAACAGGTTCACGGGGAGTCCCAGATCACGGAGACTTACGGGCACATCCTGCGCTGCTGGATCGAGCCTGAAAATGCCATCGCCAATCCGGAAGCGATCCGTGCGATCCTGAAAGCAGACCTGATCATTCTGGGACCGGGGAGTCTTTACACCAGCATTCTCCCCAACCTTCTGGTTCCGGGCATCGCCAACGCTGTCGCCGCTTCATCCGCGATGAAGCTTTATATCTGCAATCTGACCTCCCAGCCCGGAGAAACCGATGATATGGATTCGGATGATCACGTCCGGATCATTCAGCGGTACCTGCCGGACACAGAGCTGGACGGCATGATATGTAATAATTTTCTCGTCGGAGAACTTCCAAAGAATGTAAGCTGGTGTAAAATTTCTTCAAAGGTAAACGGCACGGTAAGAGTTTTTGAAAGCAGCCTCACTGATGAGAGCATCCCGTGGCACCACGCACCGGAAAAACTTTCAGAAGCGGTGATCCGCGCTTGGGAAGATTTGAAAAAATCTTCCGAATCAATTTCATAACAGAAACGGGCAACGACGTAAATAAGCCCGTTTTCGGAGGAAAGAAATGGCAGTAAAAGTTGGTATTAATGGTTTTGGTCGTATCGGCCGCCAGGTTCTCAAATCTTTGGTTGAAAACTATGCTGAAGATTTGGAAGTCGTCGCAATCAATGACTTATTTGACACAAAGGCGAATGCCCATCTGTTCAAATATGACTCCACCTATGGTATCTTCAAAGGTACAGTTGATGTTGCCGGCAGCGATCTCGTGATCGATGGCAAGAACATCAAAGTTTTCAACGAAAAAGACCCCGCCAACATTCCGTGGAAGGACTTGGGTGTTGATATCGTTATCGAATCCACCGGTATCTTCACCGATGCGATCGGCGATCCTGCGAAGGGCAAGGCCGGCGCCAATGCTCACATCAAAGCCGGTGCCAAGAAAGTCATCATCTCCGCCCCTGCGAAGAACGAAGATATCACCATCGTCATGGGCGTCAATGACGATCAGTACGATCCCGCGAAACATCACATCGTTTCCAACGCTTCCTGCACCACCAACTGCTTGGCCCCTGCTGCGAAGATCATCAACGATGCTTTCGGTATCGAATACGGCCTCATGACCACCATTCACTCCTACACCAATGACCAGGTCATCCTCGACCAGGGCCACAAGAAGGAAATGCGCCGCTCCCGCGCCGCTGCCCTGAACATCATCCCGACCACCACCGGTGCCGCGAAGGCCGTTGCCCTCGTTATCCCGGAACTGAAGGGAAAATTCGATGGTTATTCTCTCCGCGTCCCGAGCCCGACCGTTTCCGTCGTCGACTTCGTCTGCACGCTGAAGAAAGAAACCACCAAGGAAGAAGTCAATGCTCTCTTCCACGAAGCTGCTGAAGGCAAACTGAAGGGTATCCTCGGCGTCACTGACGGCACCTTCAAGGATCCGCTTGTTTCCACCGACTTCCGCGGTGATGCCCACTCTTCCATCGTCGATTGCCAGTACACCTCCGTCATGGGCGGCAACCTGCTGAAGATCGTCTCCTGGTATGACAATGAATGGGGTTACTCCAACCGCGCCTGTGATCTTGCCCTGATGATGGCAAAATCACTCTAAGCCTTTCACGTAAGTAAAGCAGAAGGTGATTGTTTCGGTTTTGCCGCAGCAATCACCTTTTTTAATCCTTATGAGGAGAATCAAACATGTTCAATAAGAAAACCGTTCGCGATATCGATGTAAACGGCAAGAAAGTTCTCGTCCGTGTC
>CADBKS010000224.1 GCA_902795255.1 uncultured Chloroflexota bacterium | reverse complement strand
CCGGGAAACGGACCGTGTCAGGCGGGCAGTTTGACTGGGGCGGTCGCCTCCAAAAGAGTAACGGAGGCGCCCAAAGGTTCCCTCAGACAGAATGGAAACCTGTCGGAGAGTGTAAAGGCAAAAGGGAGCTTAACTGAAAGACCAACGCGTCGACCAGATACGAAAGTAGGGCTTAGTGATCCCACGGTACAGAGTGGAATGGCCGTGGCTTACCGGACAAAAGCTACCCCGGGGATAACAGGCTGGTGAAGTCCAAGAGTTCACATCGACGACTTCGCTCGGCACCTCGATGTCGGCTCATCGCATCCTGGGGCTGGACAAGGTCCCAAGGGTCCGGCTGTTCGCCGGTTAAAGCGGTACGCGAGCTGGGTTCAGACCGTCGTGAGACAGGTCGGTCATCCGCTGTGGGCGAAAGAGAATTGAGAAGGGCTGCCCCTAGTACGAGAGGACCGGGGTGGACGAACCTCTGGTGTGTCAGTTGTTCCGCCAGGAGCATAGCTGAGTAGCCACGTTCGGAACAGATAACCGCTGAAAGCATCTAAGTGGGAAACTGGCTTCAAGATAAGTTCTCTTGACTGAAAAGTATAAGATCGCAAGGAGACTACTTGCTGGATAGGCCGGAGGTGAAAGTACAGTAATGTATTGAGCAAACCGGTACTAATGATCGAAGGCTTTTGCGTGGTGTAAGGAACAGGGAAGTCTTCCGGAAGGGAGATGGACTCGGAAACATACCGAACCCGGCAGTCAAGCGCGTGTCCGCTGATGGTACTTGGAGGGCGGCCTCCTGGGAGAGTAAGAAATTGCCAACTTCACTTTTTTTATTTAACGGCCAAAGCAGAAGAGGGGCACCGACATCCGGCGCCCCTCTTCTGCTTTATGAGCTCATTTGATCGTGTCCGCTGCATTTTCGAGCAGCCCTGCCGGGCGCGGCCCGGGCGTTTGTTTGCATGAGCCGCCGGCCGCTGGTTTGTTTCGCCGGGGCACGGGCCGGCCCGGGAGCCACCCAACACCTGCACCGTATGGGGGCTGCCGCCCATACGGTGCAGGAGCTTCGCCCCCTTTTTGTGTCAGGGGCAACAGACTTGTTTACCGGTATGATTTTCAACAAACCAACATGCCGTGATGCAGCTGGATTATACAGGTAAAGTTCTTTGGCTCGACCTGCTTAGCGGGAGGTTTTTTCTGCCATAAAGAAAAAGCTGCCTGTATGGGCAGCTTTTTCTTTATGGTTTGATACATGCCGGGAGCGGGAGGCCTGTCAGCACTTCAGGCTGAAGGAGCCGGATCCGCAGCAGGGCCGTTATCAGTAGTTTTCGGCCTTGATCTGGAAGTAGGACTTCGGGTGGTTGCAGACCGGGCAGACTTCCGGGGCTTTCTTGCCGACGACGATGTGGCCGCAGTTGGCGCACTGCCAGATCATATCGCCTTCGCGGGAGAAGACGAGACCTTCCTTGACGTTGGCAAGGAGCTTGCGGTAGCGTTCTTCATGTTCTTTTTCGATCTTGCCGACCATTTCGAACAGGGCAGCGATACGCGGGAAACCTTCTTCGCGGGCGGTCTTGGCGAAACCGTCGTACATGTCGGTCCATTCGTAATTTTCGCCGTCTGCAGCGGCTTCGAGGTTGGCGATGGTGTCCGGAACTTCGCCGCCGTTCAGCAGTTTGAACCAGATCTTGGCATGTTCTTTTTCATTTCCTGCGGTCTCTTCAAAGATCGCAGCGATCTGGTTGTAGCCTTCCTTTTTTGCTTTGGAAGCGAAATAGGTGTACTTGTTGCGGGCCTGGGATTCACCGGCGAAAGCGGTCTGCAGGTTGGCCTCTGTCTTTGTGCCTTTAATGTTTTCCATAATACATTTCTCCTTCGGGTTTTGAGCTGTGTCCGATTTTCGGATCGTTCATTTCCTTTCTTAATTGTATCAAAGAATTGCAGTCTTCCGCAGAAGAATATTAAAAAGCAGGGTTTTCGGGTGGATTTGTAATATTCCGCGAAGTTTCCTCATTTTTCCAAGGTTCGGCTAAGGTTCACGGATTATGATTATGGTTATAAGATACAAACATGGATGTTTGCATGAGGAGAAAACAAGTTATGAAAAGATTTATCAGTTTGTTATTGATCTGCAGCCTTCTGATGACCTGCCTTCCGGTGCTTGCGCAGGAAGGACAGCCTCCGGAAATGCCATCCGGACAGCCCGGTGAACCGCCCGAAGGGATGGGCACCCCTCCGGACGGGTTCGGCGGTGGTCCGGGCGGACAGGGTGGCCCCGGCGGGATGCCCGGTGGCGGCAGCAGCTTTTCGGGTGAATACACTGCCGTGCAGAAGCTCAGCAGTGATACGGAGATCAGCGGCGAGTTTATCTCGACCGGTACAGATGAGAACGCGGTTCTGGTGACGGACGGAACGGTCAGCATTACCAACGCTACGGTGGTGCGTTCGTCGACCGATTCGACGGGCGGTGACAACAGCTCCTTCTACGGTGTCGGCGCGGCACTACTGGTGACGGGCGGTGTGCTGAACGTCAGCAATGTGAATATCAGCACGGACGCTGCCGGCGGAGCGGGCATTTTCGCTTATGGTGACGGTACGGCTTATGTTTCCGACAGCACGATCTATACGGAACAGAACACTTCCGGCGGGATCCATGTGGCGGGCGGCGGTACGCTTTACGCGAACGATCTGACGGTCGTTACCAACGGCGGTTCCGCGGCAGCGATCCGCTCCGACCGCGGCAGCGGTACGATGGTCGTAGACGGGGGCAGCTACACCTCCAACGGCAGCGGTTCTCCGGCGGTCTATGTGACGGCGGATATCACCATCAGCAACGCGGATCTGACTGCGACCGGTTCGGAAGCGCTGTGCCTGGAAGGGCTGAATACGGTCCGTCTGTATAACAGTGTCCTGACAGGCGACATGCCGGATCAGGATCAGAACGACAACACCTGGACGGTCATCCTCTATCAGAGCATGTCCGGTGACAGTGAGGTCGGTCAGGGCTCGTTCACGATGGACGGCGGGAAGCTGGTCAGCAATAACGGCGGTCTGTTCTATACGACGAACACGGAAAGCGTTTTCGTCCTGCGGAACGTGGAGATCGAAGCGGCGGAAGACAGCGAATACTTCCTGCGGGTGACGGGCAATGCCAATCAGCGCGGCTGGGGCACTTCCGGCGCCAACGGTGCGGATTGCGAATTCACGGCGATCAGCCAGCAGATGAACGGCGATGTCGTCCGGGACAGCATCTCGAACCTGGCCCTCTATCTGACGCAGGGATCCGTGCTGAACGGAGCGGTGGTCGATGACGAATCCTGTGCCGGTGAAGGCGGCAGCGGTTATGTCCGGGTCGTGATCGATGAGTCCTCTTCCTGGATCGTGACGGCGGACAGTTATGTGACCACGCTCGAATGCGCGGGAACGGTCCTGGATGCGCCGGGTAACACGGTCAGCATCATCGGGACAGACGGAACTGTCTACGTGCAGGGAAGCAGCGCATTCACGGTCACAGTCGGTTCTTATGCCGAGACTGCGGATCTCTCCGGTGCCGGGACAGTCGGCAGCGATCTCTGAGTGGCTGGTGCGGTGAGCTGATTGTTCCGCTTTCGCCTCACTTTATGAATTAATAATATGTTGTCTATACAAATATACTGCAATATTTGTATAGACAACTATTTGATTTAATAGACTTTTCGCCTCGTTTGGGCCTATGCGGCAGAACCCGGGGAGATCTCCGGTGCTTCAGGAACGGCTTTATACGGGGATCAGTGGTCTGTGCGGGCGGGACGGGGCGGAAGGGTCAGAAGAACAGCGACAGGATCAGATCGAAGGCGCCGAAAGCTAGGTCAAGGACGGCCGACAGCAGATCGGATGCGAGCCAGACGATCCGGAGGGGAAGTTCGGTCACGAACATCAGGATATCAAAGAAAAGGTCGGAAAGCAGGGTGAACAGGGGTGCGTTCAGAAGCAGCAGGCAAAGCAGTCCGCCGATGATCCCCCAAAACAGGCAGCCGATTTTTTCTCTCATGTCTCTCCTTTCACTGTCTGAACGCCGCAGGCCAGGCACTCCGTGCGGCCCGCCCTTTGCAGTGCCCCGCACGTCTGAAGTGTCGCCGGCATGTATCCGTCATCCGGCGGAAAAGCATCCGCGCCGGCTCTTATGTCTTTATTGTAAACCCCGGATGTCGGGCCACGGTACCGGGAATGCAGCGGGATCAATCTCTGATTGGTGATATAATTGTTAATATATTAGCTAAAACAAATAAAAAACAGAAAAAATGGATAATATATCAGCTATTTTTAATGGCGATTTGAAAATGCCGGAGACGTATCTGAGGGAGATCTCCCGGCGGGAACGGGATGCGCGGAAGAAAATGAAGCTGTCGCGGGAGGCGCTTTCAAAGAAGTCCGGCGTCAGTTACGGTTCGCTGAAACGCTTCGAGGAGAGCGGCAATATTTCCCTGACGTCTCTGGTCAAACTGGCGATAGCGCTGGACTGCAGCGGAGATCTCGACACCCTGTTCCGCCCGAAGAGAGCGGAGTCGATTGAGGATATCATCAATGGAGAAAATTAGAGCGCAGAAAGTATATTTCGGGGACCGGTAAGTCGGGACCATGGCGCTGACCCCGGACCGCTGGGCCACTTTTCAGTATACAAAGTGGCTCGATTATTTTCTGCTGGCATATTTCTCTAGTTAAATTGATGAATTCGTGCTGGATGTCTTTTGCCTGTTCTTCTGTGACGTTGGCTTTCAGTCGGAAGGCCGGGTTGCCGTTGGGTTGGATGAAATGATCGATGGGGTAATTGACCGATTTGGCGAGGAGGATCTTTCAGTACCGGTAAAGGCCCCTGCTGTTTTTGGCGTTGAATTCCTGTATTTGTCACCGGCCTCTGGGGGATAAGGGGCGGTCCGAATTGACGGAGTGATAGAAGACGTTGAAGAGCCGCTGCAGCTTTGAGGCCTGCTCATCCGAAACATTGGCGTAAATGTGAAACGAGGTTTTCCCGGGTTTCGGGGAAAAGTGCCTGATCGTATATTCATCGATCTGTTCCATCATCAGAATTTTGGCCCATTCGCAGAGGGCCGCGATGCTGTGCGCGGTGAATTCATGCATCGGATACCTCCATATTGTATGCTTATCCCGGTGAAAGACCCGCCGGACAGCCCGCCGGGTGTTTTTCCGGGATCTTCCCGAAAATGTGCTCCGGCCCAGCCCAGTGTCTGAGATGTCTGTTCGGCTGACGCTTGCTGCCGCGGATGCGGTCGGGAACCGGAGTTTCCTTAAGTGTATCACGTCCGGATCCCGGACGGTTTTCGCAAAACAGATGGCGTGCCTGTCCCGCGCGGGACAGGCACGGGGAAAGACCGGCTCATCATATCCATACAAAGACGAAGCAGGAGTGAAAAAACATCCCCCTGTTTCGTTTATTGATGGGTCTCCCGGGCGGTTTTCACAAAACGGCTGCATGCCGGTCCCGCGCAAAACAGGCACGGGAAAGACATGCGTATCCGGAAAACAAAAGGGCACCTCTTTCGGGGTGCCCTGTGCATTTTTTTTACCGGCCGGTCATTTGCCTTTGTAGGTCACGCCTTCGCCGTAGATGGTGGTCCAGTCGTTTTTCATGGAAATGGGCGTCCAGCCGTTTTCCTCGCAAGACTTGACCATGGATTCGGCCTTGGAGAGGTTCCCGTTCTCGCGTTCCAGGTCATCGCAGCAGACCATGAAGCCGAGGGCCTTGTATTTGTTGTTGGCGGTGGTGTATTTCGCCATGGCGAAATCGCCGGAGGTGTTGCCGAAAGCCAGGACCGGCTGCTGACCGATCTCCTGGGCGATGACGTCGACCTTGTTCATCTTCAGGTTCTTGACGAGGAAGGTGCCGGCGAGGACCAGCTGATCGGAATCCTGGAAGGTGTAATCCAGTCCGTCGGTTTCGCCCTGACCGGTGGCGACAAGGGCTTCATCGGAGCCGATGACCTGCCGGGCGGGAATGTTGACCACGCCGTCGGCGACCGCGCGGGTGATCAGGCGGTCGGTGCCGCTGACGATATAGACCTTGAAGCCGTTCGCGTTCAGATAGTCGATCACCTGCAGCATCGGCTTGTAAAAGGCCTGGCCGTTGTTCATGCCGTCATAACCCGGCATCGGCAGTTCCTTGTAGGCATCTACATAGTCATAGAATTCCTGAACGGTAAGCCCGGCGAAAGCGGAAGCGACAGCTTGGCCGTGCCGTACCGGAAGACCTTCCGGGGATTTTCCGGTGTCGATCCACTGCTGGATGTCCGCGGCAACTTCCTTTTCGAAGTCGCTGGCCTTGTCTTTATATTCCGGATCTTCGACGACACGGTGCAGCAGCAGCCGGTGGTCGAAGTAGACGGGGTCTGTTTCGCACAGGATCGTGCCGTCCATATCAAACACGGCGATGCGGTCGTTTTCCGGGATAAAATCCGGGCTTTCCGGATCGGTGATGGCCGAAATATAATCCGTCAGCTCCGTCTTCAGCTTTGCTTCTTCCGTCCAGAGGGAGAGCGGATCGCCCGCGGGTTCTTCGGTCTCTCCGGCGGGCAGCGCAAGCGGCTCTTCCGGAGCCGGCAGCTGCATGGCGCGGTTGTTCAGGACGACGGTGACCGTACAGAGGGAGATCACCAGCAGCACGATAACGATGGAAGACAGGCGCAGCTTTTTGCGCAGCGCTTCGTTCTGGGTATTCAATTCATTTTTTGTTGACTTTGCCATTTTCTTTTCCTTCTGACATTTCAAAATGTTCAATACCCTGTAATTCTATCACTTTCCGCCGGGAATAGTACGGCAGTCATTGGTCATTCGTCAGTAGTCAGTAGTTGGAAAAAGGTGGCGCTTCGCGTCGTTTAATAGAATGCTCTGCGGCGAAGGGCTGTTCTTCATAAGTCCGACGTGAAGCGTCTCTGATCGGCCGGCTGCTGCCGGCTATAAGCCTTCCTTTTTGCGGAAGGTGATGATGAAGGCTCCGCGGATCTGGGAGCTTGTGGCCATGTAGTCATAGGTGACCAGTTCCCAGCCTTCGGCGGCTCTGTGGTTCAGCAGTTCATCCAGTTCGGATGCGTCTGTTTCATTTGCTTTGTCAGACCAGAATTTGAGGCCGACTTTGAGAATTTCCGTTTTGTACATCATGAACTCCTTTCTTTGTTTCAGCAGCACCGGATCCGGTGTGCCTGTTTTTTCAGCCGACAGGTCTTTTCGTGTGAAGCGTCTCCGATCGGGCTGACTGCTGACAGCTGCCGGCTGCCTGCTGTAATTTAATACCGATCCTCGTCAGCGGGTTCTTCTTCCAGCTCTTTCCGGCGTTTTTCCGTCTGTTTCATGGCGATCGTCAGTGCCGCGAAGCAGAGTACGAATGTGATAACGGCCGTGATGATGGCCGCTGCCGCGGTCCCTGCGGGCATGTGGTAATTTCGGAAGATCACTGCAGCGCTGAAGATGCCGAACACCAGGGCGGCTGCTGTGGACAGGATCAGATTGTTTTTCGTGCTCATGCCGATCCGGCGGTCCCAGATCCCGCGGCGGATGCATGCCCCCGCCATATAAAGGGCCAGTACGAAGAAAACGATCCATTCGCCGGCGATCATTTTCGGGTCATCCACCCCGAAGATGATCTGCTGGACCGCCATCACGGCCAGCAGGCCCCAGAAGGCGAGCCAGCACCCGTTGTGTTCGATTTTGAGCAGTTCCTGCTCCTGCATTTCATCCAGATTATTATTTTTCATCCAATTCTTTTTCATCTTCTTCCTCCTCTTCCCAGAAAATATCGTTCAGGGTCACGCCGAGCGCGCGGCAGATCTTTCTGCACAGATTGATCGAAGGGTTGAACTCCCCGGCCTCGATCAGGCCGATGGTCTGCCGGGTGACCCCGACGGCTTTGGCCAGTTCGGTCTGCGACAGATCCAGTTCGATCCTCCGGAATTTCATTTTCAGGTTCCGCATGCTCTTTTCTCCTTTCTGAAAATAAGTATATCACTGTACTTTGCAAATGTTAAATATATATGACAAATTAAATAAATGGTGTACTTATGTAATATGTGAGCTTCGTGCGCAGTGGGCAGTGGCAAGTGGTCAGTAGTTGGAAATATGTGTCGCTTCGCGACGATTTGGATGCGCTGTGCGCAGGGGGACGGTTGCCTGCAGGCACGCAGTGCCGAAGGAACCGTCACCCCATTTTTACATAGGGAATAGTGAATAGAGAATGGTGAAAAGTGAAATGTTGCGGTGACGCTTCGCGTCGGTTTAAGATGGCGCCGGTGCCACAGGGGCCGGTTGCCGGGAGGCACTTGTGCCGGACGGAACCGTTCCCGAAGGCACGTTTTGCAATGAGCACAGCGGGTCGCGGAGCGTTCAATTAACCCGACGCGTAGCGTCACCTGTTTCAACGAATGACCAATAACTAAAGGCGAATGACAGTCGCCGACAATATTAGAAAATAATTATTAGAAATATATTAGAACTTCTTGACAAATAGAAAATAGTTGCTATAATGAAGTACATGATGAGCAGAAACTTTGGAACGAAAGAATTTGATCTTGATGAGATTCTTGGAAATCGGGAGCCGGTGGAGATTACGGACGAGGTAAGTGCGTGTGAATTCCCACATTCCCGGATGGAATACCGTTCCGAAGGGCTCTCACCGGAAGCGCCGGAGCTTTTCAATTACGAAAGCCTTTCCTTTGAGGAGATGGCTTCCTCGATTTCGGAGGATGTGATCGAGCTTCACAACATTGCTGAGGTGACGAACCGCTTTGCTCAGACTTATCTGGAGCTTTCCCGTCTGCTGGAACGCGGGATCGCGGAGGTGGCCTCGTGCTGGGTGACGCGTGCTGCTTTCGAAAAGCAGGGCGTTGTCTTCAAAAGTCTGAATATGCCCGGGATCCCCCA
>CADBKS010000223.1 GCA_902795255.1 uncultured Chloroflexota bacterium | reverse complement strand
GATCCAATCGGGATCCCCTTGTCATTGAAGATAGGGGCACCGATTCCGGATGCATCATCTTCCCATTCACCGTGACTGACAGCATAGCCCTGCTTACGTATTTCTGTAAACTCCTTCTGCAGCTGCTGAAAAAAAAGATCATCATCATGATATTTCGGCAGGGATCTGGCGTATTCGAAAACATGGTTGATTTCTTCGGGGGTGCGGAAAGCAAGAATTGATTTTCCTCCGGAGCCGGTAAAAACTTTGATCCTGGTGCCGACTGTTTCAACGATTCGGACTGTTTTGCGGCTTTCGATCCGTTCTACACAGACTCTGTCGAATTCTTCGGCACTGTAAAGAGACACAGTTTCATTGGTTTCTTTATAGATCTTTTGCATCCAGGGATAAGCCTTTTTGCGCAAATCTGAAGAAGCTGTATAAACGTCTGCCCACCGGATAACGCGTCCTCCTAATGAATATGTCCGGGTCTCCATGTTCTGGACCAGGATCCCTTCGTCCCTCAGCTCGGCGAGCATCCGTCCGCAGGAGGATGGAGAAATATTCAGGATCCTTGCTGCCTCACGAACGCCTAATTCGGGTTTTTCTACAGAAAAACAATCCAGAAGTGAAAAAATTCGGTTGATATACTGATGTTCGATCAAAATAAGCTGTCCTGTGACATGGGACAATGTCCCGAGTGATGATACACATTATACTATAAAAGGAGGTCCACTCCCTCAAATTCCTTGTTTTTTCAGCCATTTTATGACATTTTTGGGCGAATAGGAAACCTGAAAAAGCCGAAAACAGCGGTTTTCGGCCGTTTGCCGGAATTCCGGGTCAGGCTTTTTTCTTTTTCTTCTTTTTTCCGGTCAGATTCTTTTGGGTGGCTGCTTCGGATAGGGATCCGGATTTATCGGAATGGTCCGGAGCTTTTCTCCCTGTGAAACGTTCCCAGACATTGCGGAGATTCTCCATCTCATCATCAGAAAATGCACTCTCTGTTTCTGCGTTTTTGCTGCGGATCTTTTCGGCAAGGATCGCTGACGGTTTATTCTTTTTGGGAAGAGGATCTGCCGCAGGAAATGGCTGTGGGGGTGTAAATGGTCTGGCCTGGGAGAATGTTCCTGCACTGAATCTGCTGGCCCGCTCTGCCGCAGTCGCGCGCAGGATCGGAAAAGACGGCGCGATTTTTTTACCCAGCGGCTTGTGATTAGTAACGTTTCCATGCTGAGCTTTGCGGACCGTCGAGAAGTATTTTGAACGTCTGAGCATCTGATCTGCGTTGACACTGCCGGAACGGATCGCTTCGATTTTTTCTTCTGTTGAACGCATTCGCTCAAGCATCTCAAACCAGCGGCGTTCCATTTCTAACAGTGACTGGCAGCTGACAGGTTCCCATTTCTTTGAAAGTTCGGTAAATGCAGCATGACATTTTCGAAAATTGAATGAAGCCATTCTGTAAATATCTGCCGTGCACAGCATTTCCAATCCGGAAAGATTGATCCCTTTTTTCTCAAGAGCTGCTTTCGTAATACAGCATCCTGCAAGGTCTTTGAGGATCTCAAGAAGTTTGCCGGATGTGTTCAAAAACTGGGGTGACCGACGGTTATATACGGCAGTCATGTTAAAAAGAACGTTCATGTCCTCCGTTAATGTGCCAGCTGCTTCTTCAAATTCAATCGGGGCTATGCTGAAATCTTCCAATGTTTCGGGCGGATAATAAGCCTGATCTTCTGCATAAAGGAAGAAACGTTCATCCTCTGCATCGGAGGCATTTGCGGTCCCGGTTTTAAGAGAAGTATCTTTCATAAGATTCAGCATAATTCCTGTTGTTTATCACTGATTGCAGCAAAATGGCTATTGATCGGCTCAGGACAATAAACATCTGAAATGGTCATATCCGTTCGCCGGCTGTTTAAGCTGACTATTCAAACAGTATACGTTCATCAAATTAAAAAATAAACGGGCAATGTTGCCAGTTGACTTTTAGAAAAAAGTGTGGTAAAGGGACGGATATGTTTGCTATTGATCCGGCTGCCATGGGGAATAAGTCTTGGAATTCCTTTTGATATGAAATATATGGCGTGTTTTTTGCATAAATATGCGGCCCATTCTTTGTTGAAATTCCATCTTTTTATTATAATTAGTAAACAATTATGGAACATTTGCATACTGTACAGCGTCTATAGAGCAGAAGGAGAAGCTATGAAAAAAAATAATTACAAAATGATTGCATTTATTTTGGGTCTCCTGGTATTCTGTTCATTTTTGCCGGTTTCGGCGGGACCGCTTGCTCCTGACCGTTCGCAGCAGGTTCTGGACTTGCTGGCGGTCGAATGCCAGAATATATCGGATTACTCTGCTATGGCAGCTTCCGGTGATACATCGCGATACAATACGGTTAAAGAACACATCTCTATTATGATAAGCAACATCACAATACTGATGAACGGATACGATAATGCGATGGTGAACTCCCTTTGGAATATGTACAATCAGTTTGAACCGGATGCGAATTCTGCAAAAAAAGCAGCTGAAACCTGCAGTTCGCTGCGCGGTGAAATTTACAGAAAAATCAGCAATGATCCAAATCTGAAGAAAAATGCAGGAACGATCTCGAGTTTCAGGGATTGTGTTGACGCCGGGTATCATGTCAGTGGAAGCACCTGTTTTATCGGTGGAAACTCCGTTTATGATCAGAAAGGTTATCTGATCGGATATTATTATGCTGACTGTTATGATAATGCCGGGTACCATATGGGCTCCTGCTGGGATTGTTTTTACGGTGCAGATAATGAAGGCTGTATCGAAAAGCCCTGATACTGAATATGCAGCTTACCGGTAAAAATCTGGAATTCAAACATGAAAACCGTTCTAATCCGCTGACGGTTTTGTTTTTGCTGTTCTTATGTGTACTCAGTTTTTTCCTGCTCAAGGCTGTAGCTTCGAAAACGATCGTTTCTCCGTGGCTGCCAACGGCTGTTCCAACCCGCGACGCGGTTTCCTTTGCAATGGAAGCAGATACATATTTCCGGGCCGGAAACCTTCAGAAAGCGGCAGATGCATATGCAGCGGCTTCGGTTCTTGAGCCGGATAATGCTGATTATGTGTGGAAGCGCGGGCGTTCACTGATTTATCTGACAGGGTCTCAGACGACGGATCAGGAAAAAAGTGCAACATTATCCGGTGTGATCGAAAGCCTGGAACAGGCTCTTGAAACATTTACGGAGAATTCAAATGTTTATTCGATCCTTGCTTTTGCTTATATCTGGTATGCGGATGCGGATCTTTGCGGCGCTGCAAATGTTGAAACGAATCAGGCGCTCGCGGAAAGCAATATCCGCCGGGCAGTAGATTTCAATTCCAGAAATCCGCTGGCTTATGCGATATACTCGGAGATCCTTCTGGCACAATCGAATTACGTACGGGCAGAACAGATGCTTTCACAGGCACTGGAATATGGAAATAACGAAGCAAATTCGGATCTGATGTTTGACGTTTACCGTGTACAGGGGATCCTGCTTGAATCTTATGGACAGTACAGATCAGCTATCGATGCGTATAATCATGCTTTGGAATATTCTCCGAATATGACATTTCTTCAGATCCGTATCGGGGTAAACTGGCGTCAGATCACGGACTACGACTCTGCGCTTGAAATGTTTGCTAAAGCGGCAAGGATCAATGATCAGCTGGGGGTCAATGACCCGATGCCGTATATTGCGATCGGCAATACATATTCACAGACAGGGGACTTTTATGCAGCAGGTCTGAATATTAAAAAGGCACTGCAGATCAATCCGTATAACGCTGATGTATACGGACGTCTTGGAGTCAACTATTACAAGGCCAGAAATTATGAAGCGGCGATCGAGGCGCTTAACTGTGTCGTGAACGGCTGTGGTGCGCTTGAAAGCTGTAATGTAAGGGAATGCGCAGATGAGGGGGATCCGATCATTGAGATCGATAAAATGCCCATCACCGGGTCGACCGTACCTTATTATTTCTCATATGTCGGTGCTCTTGCCTATATGCATACAAAAGCGAACCGATACTGTGAAGAAGCTGTAAGGGTTGCGAAAGAGATCGAAGCTATTTATGCTGATGATATTTCAGTTATGGCTATTGTGCGGGATGGACAGGCAATCTGTGCATCATACGGATATCAATAAAAGGGGAAATAAATGATCATTGGAGTTACCGGCGGTATCGCCTCCGGAAAAAGCACCGTATGCAGTATCCTTGAGTCAATGGGGTTTATTCATATTGATGCAGATGAAGTCGCTCATGAGGTTTTGGAATTACCGGAAGTGATCGGTGAGGTGACATCTGTTTTCGGTAATGAGATTCTGACCGCATCCGATGACCATAAATCTCCGCTGCGGATCGACCGGAAAGCACTGGGGAAAATCGTTTTTAATGATCCGGCAGGGATGGAGACCCTTGAAAAAATAACCCATCCCATAATTACGCGCATCATCAGTGAACGTGTACGGAACGATCCGGAGCATGATTATGTGATCGAGGCTATTGCGCTGGTAAGTTCGGGAATTTATGAGATTCTGGATGAATTGTGGGTCGTGTACGCTGAACCGGAGGTGCAGATCCGGAGGCTCATCGAAACGAGAAACATGTCCCGCGAGGA
>CADBKS010000222.1 GCA_902795255.1 uncultured Chloroflexota bacterium | reverse complement strand
ATTTGTTTTTGTAAATTCATCAGCGATGACCGCACGCCAGCCGCCGGTGCCGAAACGTACCATATTTACACCTCTTTCTTCCCCATCACGACCTGAACACTGCAGCTCGTACCCTCCGGCAGGACCGGAAGCCACTCAACCGGCTTTCCGTCGAGAAGGATCGAACGGACGCCTTTTTCCGCGTGTTCGGGATTCGTTACAGTTATATTATAAATGCAGCCCCGCCATTTTCGGGCCACCGAATATTCTTCCCAATCCGCAGGGATGCAGGGATCGATGATCAGTTTGTCAAAATCAGGCCGGATCCCGAGAAGATACTGTGTTGCGGCATAATATGCCCATCCGGATGATCCGGTCATGAACGGATGGTGCGCCCTTCCGTACGTTGTGTGATCACGGCCTGAAATAAACTGACAGTATGTGTAGGGTTCTGCCTGCCGGACCTCGATCATTTCGTTCTGAAGCGCGGGACACAGCGCGTTATAAAATTTCATCGCCCGTGTTCCCCGGCCGAGCATCGCTTCCGCACACCAGGCCCACGGATTCGGATGTGAGAATACCGAGCCGTTTTCCTTCAGACCGGGATAGACACGCGTTACAAATCCGATCCCTTCATCCGGTTTTGTATAACACGGAGCATTCAGCATCAGACCGTAAGGGGTGAAGAGATATTTATCCACACTGTCCATCGCAGCGGTCCCTCGTTCCCGTGAGGCAGCTCCGGAAAGTACGGCCCAGGTATTGGACTCCATATGAACACGGCCTTCCGCGTCATTCCGAGTCCCGATCTTTCGCCCGTCAGCGGTGATGCCGCGGATGTACCATTTTCCGTCCCAGAGAACATCTTCACAAACAGCCGACTCCCGGTCTGCCATTTTTGAATAATAATCGGCATCATCCTCCCGTCCGAGATACATCGCCAGTGCAGCGAACTGACTCAGTGCCCATATATGCAGGAAGCTGACCATAGCGGATTCACCGCCGCCCAGATTCAGGCAGTCATTCCAGTCTGCGCGGAGCCCTTTGCAGATACCGTTCTGTCCGGTCTGTTTCGCGGAAAAATCCAGGATGCGCTTCATATGGTCATATACGGTATCCGAGCCACTGTCCGCATAGGAAACCGGCACATCGGCGAATTCCGTTTCTCCGGTCTCCCGTATGTACTGAACGATCGATGAAACGAGCCACAGCGCATCATCCGCACACGCGTCTTTGATCCCGTGAACGAACTGTGATTTATCCGGTGTCGGGATCACGGTCGGAGATTTGAACGGTTTGAATTCCGGCTCCGGTTCAAACCAGCGCGGCTCGAAAAGATGGAGCCCGTAACCTTCTGAGGTCACCGCTTTCAGTAGCTCCATCAGCCGTGATCGGCTTTTCCGCGGTTCCGCGTGAGCGATCATCATGGCATCCTGAGCCGTATCCCGAAAACCGAGTCCCGTTCTCCCGCCGACTTCAATGAACGATGTGAAACGGGAAAACAGAACGTTGATCTCACTCTGATAGAGGTTCCAGATGTTGAGCTCCGTGTTCATACCCTCATTGGGTGTGTTTACCTGAAGACATTTCAGCTTTTCATCCCAGAAGGAAGCAAGCCTTCTGAAATCCTGATCGACCCTCTCAGGCGTATACTTTTCACGGGCTCTGTGACCGGCTTCGGCATTGCCTTCACCGAGAAGAAAGATCAGACGGGTCTCCTCACCCGGCTGAAGCCGGACATGCTTCATCAAACACCCGCAGTGATTGCCTCCCTTTTCAAAGCTGCCGGAGCAGATCCCTTTTGCTACAGCCTCCGGATCCCGCTCCGTACGGTAGCGGCCGATAAAGCTGTCCCGCAGGCAGTCGAACCCGTCCGGAGCGAAGTTGGAAGTAAAGAACTGAAAGCCGTTTTCCTCATAAAACAGGTCATGTTCGATCACACCGTCATCATAACGGCTCCCGGCCGCGTAAAGGCTCATCTGGAAATTCCGGTTATCCATGTCGATCTGGTGGAAGCTGAATTCGCAGTAAGAGAACACCGAAAGGCTGCGGGATTTGCCGCTTTCATTTCGGAGAAAAATATCCCAGATCTCGACCGGATCGTCCATCGCGGCAAAAAGCGTCTGCTCGGCATGAATATCACTGTAGTCACACAGGTACCGGCTG
Source organism: uncultured Chloroflexota bacterium (assembly GCA_902795255.1). The sequence continues at coordinate 2,501 of CADBKS010000222.1, read as the reverse complement.
TAGCTCAGCCCGTGACGGCAGCTGTACTTTGTCTTATCCTTACCGACCGGCTGCCAGGAAATGCTCCAGAAATCACCGCTTTCATCATCCCGGATATACACATAATGTCCGGGCATATCCATCGGTACGGCATTCGGGCGGAAGCGCGTGATCCTGTGATATTCCGGTGTTTTATACAGCACGTAACCGCCGGCCGTATGATTGAAGACGCCGTAAAGATCCCTGATGCCGATGTAGTTCGTCCATGAGACGGGTACATCGATCCGGTCAATTACATATTCCCGATTTTTGTTGTCAAAATATCCGTACCGCATTTGTCCTCCGGAATGTTTTTTCTGTCAATAATAAGTATAGGATCGTTTCCGGGATCAGGGAAGGACTGCGAATGCCTCTTTTTGTCTATTCTTGTCTCTGATGCCGTTATTTATCCGCATTCGGGTATACTTTTATTCAGGAAAGGACCACAGCAGCATCATGAAACGAAAAGTATATTTTGCCGGTTCGATCCGGGGCGGACGTGCTGATGCGGATCTTTACCGGCGCATGATCACATTTATCGGTAAAACCGATATTGTCCTTACAGAGCATATCGGCGATCCGTCGATCAGTTTGCAGGAACGCGGTAAAGAACGCGATTCGGAGATCTATCTGCAGGATACGGAATGGCTGAGGGAAAGCGACCTGCTGATCGCAGAGTGTACAACACCGTCCCTGGGGGTCGGTTATGAACTGGCATATGCGGAAAAGATTGGAGTACCCTGCCATATACTGTATGATCAGACCCGGACACAGCTTTCCGCCATGCTGACCGGGAACCCTTATTTCTGCATTTATCCGTACCATAGCGAAGATGAAGTATTTTCGCTGCTGAAAACCATCCTGAAGAAAGACGATCTGTCATGAGCGCTGTTATCAGAAAAGCACAGCCCGGGGACGAAGCGGTCCTTGCACATATTCAGACGGAAAGCTGGAAAGCCGCCTTTGCGGATATTCTTGATGCCGAAACACTTGCCAGGTTAACGATACCGGAAAAAGCCGCCCGGATGTATGAAGGCATTTTGCGGGAAAACAAGGGATACGGTTATATTCTTGAGGACGGCGGTGTGCCACGCGGAATATTCTGGTGGGACCGGACACGGGAGCCGGATATGCCGGGTTATGCGGAGCTGATCTGCATCCACAGTCTTCCGGGAACCTGGCGAAGGGGATACGGAAGAATGATGATGGAAAGAGCCTTTGCCGATATTTCCGGAGCCGGTTATGATCGGGTAATGCTCTGGGTTTTTGAGCTGAATCACCAGGCCTGCGGGTTTTACGAAGCACTCGGGTTCATTCCGAACGGCAGACGGAAAGATTTTCACGGCAGGAAAGAAATATGTTATGAAAAATCACTGTCCGGAAAAGCCGGGTCTGACAGCCCGAGATCCTGAAACCTGCCGTCTGATTCAACAGTTCATATGATCAAACTGCCGGAAAATCCGGGCACTTTCCGACTCGGATGGCGTATCTTTCCAAAATTTCCAGTACCATCTCATCACCGGACATTGCCGCGCCGCGTCAGGCATGAAGTCAGTCCAGAGAATAAAATCATGGAAAGCAAAACCATTTCAACGAAAAGAAGAAATCCTATGAAGATCATTATCATAATCGCCGCGGTCATCCTGACCCTTATCTTTTTGTTTGCATTCTTTACCGCAGGTTTTACGATGACCGGCAGGCGTCAGACCCTTGAAGAAGCATTCGCCTGGCAAACAGATCACTACGACACATCTTTTTATGACGCTTTGGAGAAGAACAGCTATACGATTTCCGGTGCGAACGGGTATACACTTCATGCTGAATTGCTGAAGGCCCCTGTCCCATCGGACCGTTACATAATTCTTTCCCACGGATACACGGACAACCGTTTCGGCTCACTGAAATATGCCGGAATGTATCTGGATCTCGGATATAACTGCATTATTTATGATCTGCGCGGGCACGGTGAAAACGAAAAGACCTTTACGACCTACGGAGTCCTGGAGGCAAGGGACCTGATGGCGCTGATAAACGATACGAGAGCCCGGTACCCGGGGCTGAAGAGTCTCGGTCTGCACGGTGAATCACTCGGCGCGGCAACGACTGTTACGGCCCTGAAATATAAGCCCGAAGTGGACTTCGCGGTTGCCGACTGCGGATTTTCCGATATCGAAAATGTCCTGCGCGGTGGTTTCAGGAGCATGCATATTCCCGAATTTTTATTCCGCCTGACCGATCTCGGTGCCCGTCTCCGATATGGCTTTTCGCTCAGTAAAATGAGACCGATCGACTCCATGAATGAAAACACGATCCCCGTGCTGTTTATACACGGGGAGGATGATTCGTTTATTCTGCCGCGGAATTCCGAGGCCATGTATGAGCGGACCCAAGGTCCCAAAGAGCTCTTCCTGATGCCGGGCGCTGGACATGCCGAATCTGTAATGACAGATCCGGAACGCTACAGTCAGGTCGTTTCGGACTTT
>CADBKS010000221.1 GCA_902795255.1 uncultured Chloroflexota bacterium | reverse complement strand
TGTTCATCACACCAGGTCCCGATCGGATCATCTGCCGGATCCGTTGTGGTGGCGATCATGCAGCTGCTGATCACTTTGGAGCGTTCAGCGCGTGTGACGACCCACTCAAGCATCGGTTTGCCGCGAAGCGGAAGCAGCACCTTTCCCGGAAGCCGGCTCGATTTCATCCTTGCCTGAATGATCAGAACTGTATTCATAGACCGCAAGCCTTTCTGTATGCTGTATTGATATCTTTTTTATTTTTATTCCAGTCTGCTTTTGCTTCGATCAGCTTTCTGGCTTCAGCCGCGTACGCGGCAGTCACGGATGGGTTCCTCCGGCAAAAGATCATTTTGTCGGCCAGCTCGCTGACTGCTTTCGTCGGGAAGATCACTCCGTTTTCCCCATTCTTTACCCACTCAAGGTTTCCGGGAATGGCAGACATCAGGACCGGGATTCCGCATCCCATTGCTTCCAGCAGGGAGACGGAAGAACCGTCAACGATCGAAGCGCTCACGTACAGGTCACAGGAACGGTAATAATCGACCAGCATATCATTGGGCTGTCTTCCGAGAAATCTGATTTTAGAACCGTTTTCATCCGCTCCGGCGATCGCTTTGAGCGCGGGCATCTGGCTGCCGTCACCGAGCAGGATCAGGCGCATCCCGGGTTCGCGCTTCACCGCGGCAAGAAACGCACGGACGACTGTTTCCACGTCATAATTCGGCTCCATCGTCCGCAGGGAAAGGATCAGGAAATCCCCGCCGTCTGCGATCTTTTCACGGAGGGAAGACGGGCCCGGAGAGAACCGTTCCACATCAATGCCCCACGGGAAAATCGTCGCCCGGGACCGGTCATATCCGAGTTCCGCGGCTTTGTCCAGCTCAACATAGCAGTCCCCGAGGAACCAGTCCGCCCGGGCCAGGGCATACTCAGCCCGAGCAAGGGCTTTCGGATCCGTTTCGATCTCACGTCCCAGGTCAAAACCCCAGGACATGGCCGTATGCGGATGAAGGCCTGCTTTCGCGGCCAGGTAGGAACAGTCCGTCAGCGGTCCGCTGTGGACAACATCCGGCCGGATCTCATCAAAAAGGTCCCGCAGTGCCTCAACAGCCTCATCCTCGTTTTTATCCATATCGAAGTGTCCTTTTCCGAATTTCCAGTCCACGATATGGACGGCCTCCGGAATGGTCCTGCTTTCATACAGGTTGCGGACTTCAAGACGGACGAACCACACATCATTCCCGCTTTCACACATTGCTTTCAGAAGGAGGAAGTCATGCGGTGTGCAATCCCTGGTAAAATATAAAACTTTCATTCAGTCTGTTTCCTGCTCTGTGAGCCTGCTGCTATAAGAGCTGCTGTAGCGTTGAACAATGGCGTTCGCCGGAAGGCCGGCTTTCGCGAAACGATGATGCGGCCTGCTCTCAGTCGACCAAATCCGTCCAGTGCAGTTCCACACCGAACTTCAGATCCTTCGCGGCTTTTGTCCCAACCACCCGGCCGATTTCCGGAGGCAGGATTGCGCCTTTCACCGCAGGACGAAGCACATCGATCATTTCCCGGGTGATCGTTTCACCGGCTCGAATATCGCGCGCGGCCCGCAGACAGCGGCGCTGAATGATACAGGTCTCCTGTTCGTTCCCCGCGATAAACTTTTCCCGTGAACCGAGCGCGTTCTCGAGCTGCCGGGTATTGACGACCATCTCCTCCCAGCTCTTCGGATTCATCGCGAATTTATGATCCGGACCGACACGGTTGTTGTCATCAGTAAAATGTTTTTCAATGACCCGAGCACCCAGCGCGACAGCTCCGAGCACCGTGGCATGTCCTGCCGTATGGTCGGAGAGCCCCAGGATCAGATCCGGCCAGATCTGATGATAAGTTTCAAGGACACGCAGATGGATATGTTTGAAGTTTTCTGCATCCGCGGTGTAATTCGTGTTGCACTGCATCAGGACAAGTTCCGGATTGATCGGCAGGATCGTATCAACAGCACGCTGAACGTCGGCAAGGTCTGACGCGCCTGTCGCCAGCAGGACCGGTTTTTTCTTCCCGGCGATCCGTTCCAGCGATTCGAGCCAGTCGATATCCCCCGACCCGATCTTATAAACATTGATAAACGGATCCAGCCATTCGATGCTGTCAAAATCATAGGGAGCCGAGAAATATTCGATCCCTTCCTTATCACAGCATTCCTTCAGTTCCGAAGACCAGCGGTCCGGTACGGAAGCATCCTGATATACCTCAAAAACGGATTTTTTCCATTTGGACTGGTGGCTTTGCTGCCCGCCCATGCTTTTGAAACCATAGTCAGAAACGATTTTTGCCGCTTTAAAATTCTGGAATTTGGCAGCATCCGCGCCGCTTTCTTTCGCAAGATGGATAAGCATCTTCGCGCGTTCCAGATCACCGTCGTGATTTGCAGCAATATCCGCCACAAAGTACACCGGATGATCGTAACCGATGACTTTATTTCCGATCCTGATCTCCATTGTTATGCCTCCGTATCATCTGAACAGCCGTAATGCCGGATCTGATCCCGCAGACCGTCCATTGTATCCTTCCGGAAAAGCCCCAGGCTTTCTTTCTGATCCGGAAGTCTGTGTCCCAGAAGCCCCTGCAGTTTATCCGTATTCATGATCAGATTCGGAGAGCGTTTCGCGGTCAGCCCGCCGTCCTTCCAGGAAACAGGCCGGATCAGCTGCGGATCGAAACCGAATTCCCGCGCGACCGAAACGCCGAATGCGTATTTGCTCTGGTGTTCGGCACTGAACACATGATAGATCCCGGCTGCCTCCAGGCTGATCATTTCATCAAGGATCCCGGCAAGGGAGTGAACGTAAAGTGTATTGAAAAAAACATCCCTGAAGCCGTTGATCTGATTTCCGGCTTCAAGGTTGTTGTAGAAAAATTCGACCAGACTGCGCTTTCCGCCGATACTCCAGCCGTAGAAATTCACCCGGGCGACCAGGGCGTCCGGATCCGCATCCAGAACGTTCCGCTCCCCGGCAAGTTTCGTTTCGGCATAGGTGCTGATCGGGTTCGTCGGGTCATCCTCACGGTAACCGGAGTCCCCGCAGTTTTCACCGTCAAAAACAGCATCCGTGGAAATATGAACGAACCGGATCCCGCGCTGCCGTGCTGCGGCAGCAAGCCTGCCCGGATACACACTGTTGATCTCACGGGCAAGTTCCGGCGCTTTTTCGCACTGATCAATATTGGCCATTGCCGCGCAGTGCAGGATCACGTCCGGCCGGCATTCATCCAAAAGGTCACCGGCATTTTCCCGCAGCAGATCCCGGCTGATGACGGCAAACGGAAGTCCGGACAGTTTTGTCCGGTTGACGATGCCCAGTACATCATATTTCCGGTAAAAGAAGCTGCAGAAATTAAGGCCGAGCAGCCCTGACGCTCCGGTGACCAGGATCCGTTTCAACTCAGTGACCCTGCTCAAAAGCGTCCTGGAACGGTTTGATCATCGCTTTGACGCCATCCAGGTCAAGCCAGTCGGTATTGGTGTTGCTGGCATAGCGGAAACCATCCGGAAGTTTTTTCCCGATCTTTTCCCATTCCTTACCGAACCAGAGGGTCCCGGTCGGCTGGACGACATACATATCATCCAGTTCAACAGTGGAACGCGCTTCATCTTCGGAAACCAGGACTTCATGCAGCTTTTCACCGGGACGGATGCCGCTGTAAACGATCTCACATTCGGGGGCGATCGCCGCTCCGAGATCCTTCACCGACATGGAAGGGATCTTCGGGACGAACACTTCACCGCCGTGCATCTGTTCGATGCAGCGGATCACAAAGCGGACACCCTGATCAAGGGAGATCCAGAAACGGGTCATCCGTTCGTCCGTCACGGTCAGTTTGCCGGTATGGCGCTGCTGCAGGAATACCGGGACAACAGATCCGCGGCTGCCGACAACATTGCCGTACCGGGTGCAGCTGAAGCGGGTCTCCCGACCGCCGGCATAGGAATTACTCTGGATAAACAGTTTCTCCGCGCCGAGTTTTGTCACACCGTAGAGGTTGACGGGGTTCACGGCTTTATCGGTACTGATCGCGAGGACCTTTTTCACACCGCAGTCGAGCGCGGCATCGATCACGTTCTGAGAGCCGAGAATGTTGGTCTTGATCGCTTCGAACGGATTGTATTCACAGGCAGGGACCTGTTTCAGTGCGGCAGCGTGAACAACGATATCCACATCCTTGAACGCCCGCTTCAGCCGGTCCAGATCCCGGATATCTCCGAGAAAATAGCGGAGGGATGGATCATTATATCCGTTGATGCTCATTTCATACTGTTTCAGTTCATCCCGGCTGAAGACGATGATCTTCGCGGGATGGTATTCTTTCAGCATGATCTCAATAAATTTTTTACCGAAAGAGCCCGTTCCGCCGGTAACCAGTACGACTTTATCATTCCATTTCATACGTTTAGCAATCCTTTCATTATTGCTTGTTCATTATGATCATCGGATACTGACCATATTCACCATAATAATTTGAATTTTTCTCTTCTTTCGCAAGCAGAGCCCGCGGGGCTGCTTTACCGTAGGGAGGGTGGATCAGGGCACGGAGCCAGCGCACACTGACACTGCGCCAGCAGCGGATCTCAAGACGGACTCTACCGTCCCCAAGACCGGAAAGTTCTTTCCGAATCCAGTCCGCATCCATTTTCTTCACAAATGTTCCTGTATCCTGTTTCGATTGGGCTTTTGCGGACTTT
>CADBKS010000220.1 GCA_902795255.1 uncultured Chloroflexota bacterium | reverse complement strand
GTCCGATGCAGATGATGTTGGGCGGAACGACGGGGGAAAGCAGCTTCACATCGGCGAGCTTCACCTGTTCACCGGTCGGCTGCGCGCCTTCTTCCAGAAAGTTCCGGTCGAGGATATCGATCGTTTCTCCGTTTACGATCCCGCAGGCGGTCTTTCCGTTAGATTCAAAGCGGACATATTTCGTCATAGATTTTCTCCTTCATCAAAACAGCAGTTATCTGCTCCTATTTTACCCCGAACCGGCCGGTTCCTGCCGGAATCGGCGCGAATGTCTGAAATCACGCTATCCTCTCATCACATGGGCGGAAAAGACGTAGTTGTTGCCGCTGTAGTAGCACTCCACGTAATAAAGCGGGGCCCCGGACTGCTGACGGGCGGAACAGCGCATGAAAAGGACCGGCGACTCCTTCGGAAGGGACAGCGCGGTCTGATATTTGAGCGGCGGGATGATCGCTTCCAGGTCGATATTGGCATCCCCGATCTTCAGGCCGTAGACATTTTCGTAGATCTCATACAGGGACGCGTTTTCATCGATGTATTTCTGGATGTTGGGGCAAAGCGCGGCAGGAATGTAGGTCTCTTCGAACGCCATCGGGATCCCGTCTCCCCGGCGGATCCTTTTCACGATGTAGCAGCGCTCTTCGGGACCGAGCTGCAGGGCCTCGCGGATGTCCGCACGGATCTCCGCGGTGAGGTCGATGCTTTTCAGGTCGGAGCTCGGGACGACGCCCCGGCTGTGCATCTGTTCGGAAAAGGAGGACATGGAGGACAGTGCGTAAACGGATTTGGCGGAGCGGACAAAGGTACCGAGCGCGGCGCGCCGGTTGATGATGCCCTCCATCTCAAGTTTCTGAAGCGCTTTCCGGATCGTGTCCCGGCTGACACCGTAGGTTTTCTGCAGCTCGGCTTCGGTGGGAAGCTGCGTGCCGGATGGGATCCGCCCGTCTTCGATCTGATCCCGGATCTCCTGGTAGATCTGAAAATAGCGGAATTTTTTCTTTGAATCGGTCATGTCGGTACCCTCTTGGTTAAGGTGAAATTAATCTTATCACGGTTTGTCCGTCTTTACTGAATTTGCGTACAAAAAGTATTTAAATATCCGTAAAAAGTATGCATAAATGTATGCTGTTTGTTTGTCGGAACAGGAACCTGCTTGATTTGGGATCCCGGCGGGTTGTGTCGGAAATCGCTGTAAGATTTTGACTTTTGTCACATGTATCTGTGCCATAGAGCAGCAATTTAATGTGACATTAATCATGCTTGACGGCTTTTAAAATGTACGTACAATTAATTCTGAAAATACGTTAAAACGGAAGCCTGCGGGCGTCCGTTAACCAGGGAAACCAGGGGGTGTTTTATGAAACAGTTGGCTGTTTTGGGCAGCAGCGGCGGAAACCTGTACAACCAGGGCGGAAGTGATCCTTACGGAATGATGAAGGAGATCTTCACCCAGGCGGAATCTGCCGGAGTCGAAGTGGCTTTTGTTCAGTTCGTGGGAACGAACGGCAGTATGGATGGCATCAGCCAGAACGCGAAAGCGAAGCTTTACACGCTTGATCAGAACGGTGAGCTGACCGAAAGCAAAGAAGGTACGCTCGCCGAGATCAACAAGCTCGCCAAAGAATGCGACGCGAAGCTCGCGAAACTGATCCGTGACGGGAAGATCGACGGCATCATGCTGATGAGCTGCGATCCGAAGGGGATCAACAATGAAGCGCTGAAAGCTGCCGCGGAAAAGAAAGTCGCGGTCGCGGGGACCGGCGGAACGTCCATGGCCGATACCCAGGCGCTGGGCTGCCGTGTGATCGCTGCTTCCGGTACGACGGGCACGACCAACCGGACCCGTGCCGTATCCGCTGTCGCAGCGTTCTCCAAGGAATGGGGCATCAAGTACCGCCCGGTGATCGGTTCCTCCAAAGCCGGACAGGCCGCACAGGGCTCTGTTTGGAAGCGCATCAATTTCCGCGGGATCATGATGGCCTCCATGCCGGGCTTCATCGCCATGGCGATCTGCCTTGCGCTCTCCAAGATCCCGGGCCTCGGCATTCTGGAAGACGTCTTCAATGATCTTGTCGGCATCCTGCCGATCATCGTTGCGGCCGTTGCCGCGAAACAGGTTTCCGGTATGGACGAGGTCGGCATCGTGGCCGGTGTCGTTGCCGGTGCGATGTCTGTTGACGGCGGCATTATCGGCGGTATCGTCGTCGGTATTCTCGGCGGCATTTTCGTTTACTACATCAGCCAGTTCTGTTTTTCCCACCGCGTTCCCGGTACGACCACGAACATCGCAGCCGGCGGTCTCGGCGGTCTTGCTGCAGGCCTGATCGGTAAATTCGCGATCGCTCCGGTCGCACTGCTGGCCGGCAACGGCATCAAGGCAGCCATTGACTGGGCGCTTGCCACCAACGGCATTCTGGCCGGGATCATCGCCGGCTTCGCCATCTGGTTCGCGATCATCGGCGGTGTCTATCACGCCGCGATCCTGCCGATCGTTCTGCTTGAAATGGAATCCCAGGGCTACAGCTTCCTCGGTGCGATCGACCTCTGCGGTCTGGTCATGGTCTGCGCGGGCATCCAGCTTGCCAACATCGTAAAACCGAAGCACGGCAGCGACCGGGTCACCTGCATCCCCAACCTCTTTGTGAACCTGGTGTTCGGGACCTTCGTTGAGGCGGCATATCCTTTCATGTTCGCGAGCAAAAAGGTCTTCGCGTCCGCGATCATCGCCTCCACACTTTCCGGTCTGGCGATCGGTGCCTTCAATGTGATGTGCACGGCTTACGTCCCCTGCTTCGTGGCGCCGTTTGTCTCCAATGACAAAGTCGTCCCCACCATCATCTGTATGGTCATCGCGATGGGCACTGCTTTTGTGCTGACCCTGGCGGCGAATATCATCGACGGGAAGAAGGAAGTGGCCGAGGGATAATTTCTCCCCAGGCCTGCTGAAAGAATATTCTAAATAAAGAGTGATTTATTTATAAAAATTTTGGAGGATTGAAAATGATTTACAACGACATGGATCTGAAGCGCAAACGCAGCATGGAAATCGTTCACCGTGCGATCGAAAAAGGTCACGGCCACACCATTCTGAGCACCGGGATCACCGGTGATGATGCCCGCCTCGCCCGCGCAGCGGTCGAAGCCGGCGCCACGATGCTGGAACCGAACCATCCGGCTGTTGTCTTGGCCCGCGGCCACCGCGGCATCACCGTCATGCATGACGCTGAAAACTACCGCCATGAGATCACCATCGACCAGATGGCCGAAGTTACCCGCGGTGTCCGCGCCGTCGTCGGTGAAGATATCTACATCACCGTGGGCATCCCCGGCAGCTTCACCGAAAGACAGCCTGTCATCCTGACCGATGCCGATATGCAGAAGATGATGCCTACATCGGCCTGCCCACGGACCGCCACATCTTCGGTCTGCCCGCCGAAACCCCGGAAGACGTCCGCCGCGTCGCGAAGCAGATGGAAGAAGTCGGTACCGATATGATCGGTATGATGACCGGCATGAGCTACGAAGGCGTGGAAGCCGGACAGATCCCGACCGTCCTGAAGGAAAGACTCTGCGCGATGGTCGAGACCGTCCATGTTCCGACCCTCGGTGAAGGCGGCATCAACCTGACCAACTACCAGGCTTTCAAGGATACCGGCGTCAATATTCTGGTGATCGGCACCTCCATCGATAAGATGGTTGAAAAGGCAGCCAAGGACGCCATCAATGATTTTCTGAATGTCTATTAATACCTTTCTGGCATAACCTCTCCGAAAACGGCCGGCTCGTCCGGCCGTTTTCCATTAATAAAGTTACCTCTAAATGCGGATGAGTCTTATGACGAGCTGCGGATACATAATTGAATCTGTCATCTCAGACATGATAAATGGGGGTGCCGGGGGCAGCGGGCGGCTTTAGCCGGCCCGTGCCCCCGGCTAAACAAACCGGGCGCGGCCGGCGGCTTATGCAAACACACGAACGTCCGTGCCGCGCCTTGTGCGAAGCACTCACTTCCGACTGCCAGATCCATATCAAACTGAGCTTATATAGCAGAGCACTTATGCGAGTGTGGTACACCCGTATCAGGTGCTTCTGTACCAATTGTCATAAAAATAAATTAATATCTTGCATTATCACTTCATCGCGTTAAAATAGTGAAGTGTTGAGAAACATAAATACAGATCTACAGGAGTGTTCATTATGAAAAAGACTTTTTCCCTGATCCTGGCAATTGCAATGATCGCTGTGCTGGCCCTCAGTGTTTCGGCTGAAGATACCTTTGTTTTCAAGCACGGTTTTGATCTTGATTATCCCCCGTATTCCTATATCAACGATAACGGCGAAATGGGCGGTTTCGATGTGGAAATGGCGCAGGCCGTCTGCGATTATTACGGCTGGCAGTATGAAGCAGTCCCCTTCAACTGGGACGCGAAGGACCTGGAACTGAATGCCGGCAGCTGCGACTGCATCTGGTCCGGTTTCACCATCAACGGCCGTGAAGATGACTATTTGTGGAGCATTCCCTACTCCGACAATACCCAGATGATCATGGTCAAAAAGGGCTCCGGCATCGAGACACTCGCGGATCTCGCCGGCAAGGTCGTGGGTGTCCAGACCTCCACTTCCGCTTATGACCTGCTCAACGATGAAGAAGGTCAGGCGGAGCTGTGCAAGACTTTCAAATCCCTGGAAGTCTACGAGACCTATACCATCGCTTTCAACGATCTGAAGGCCGGTGCGGTGGACGCGCTCGCGATCGATGTGACGAGCGGCAACTTCCTGATGAGCGGCCAGACCGATTATGAATTTCTCAGCGAGGAACTGGGTAGTGAACAGTACGGCATTGGCTTCCGCAAGGATGATACCGAGCTCTGCGAAAAGGTCAACACCGCGTTGCTGGCCCTCGTCGAGGACGGCACCTATGATCAGATCGGTCAGAAGTATCCGGAGATCTACGACTATCTTTCTCTCGGAAAATAAGCTGTCATGACGGGGCGGTTCCCGGGGCGTTTCCGGGGACCGGACTGATAAAATAGACAAAGATGCTGCCGCCGGAACAAACGTCCCGGCGGCAGGATGTTACGGGACCGGAAGGAACACGGACTTCAATGAACTTTTCGACGATGCTTTCTACGATGAGCGCCGGCATGCTGCGGACCGGCAGCATCTTCGTGCTGACGCTTGTCGGCTCCCTGCCGCTCGGGATGGTGGTCGCGCTGCTGCGGAAATCACGCATCCCGCTGGTGCGGGGGATCATCCGGGCTTATATCTCGGTCATGCGCGGTACGCCGCTGATGCTGCAGCTGCTGGCCTGGTATTTCGGCCCGTATTATCTTTTCGGCTGGTCGATCCGCGGCTGGCGTTTTCCGGCTCTGATCGTCGGCTTCATCCTGAATTATGCGGCTTATTTCGCCGAGATCTACCGGGGCGGGATCGAATCCATCCCGGCCGGGCAGTATGAGGCGGCTGAGGTTCTCGGATATACAAAATCGCAGACATTTTTGCGGGTGATCCTGCCGCAGGTCGTCAAACGCATCATGCCTTCCGTGACGAATGAAGTCATTACCCTGGTCAAGGATACCTCGCTGGCCTTTACACTGGCTTATCAGGAAGTGTTTTCCCTTGCCAAACAGATCTCGGCTTCGCAGACCTCGTTCATGCCTTTTGTGATCGCGGGTGTTTTCTATTTCATCGCGAACTATGCCGTGGAATTCACCATGGGGCGGATCGAAAAAGCCCTGGACTATTACCGCTGAGCGGAGAGGAGAAAAGACCATGATCCTGGAAATGAAGAATATCCGCAAGCACTTTGACGGGCTGGGCGTGATCGAAAACATCAGCATGAGCGTGGACAGCGGGGAAGTCGTCTCCATCATCGGGCCGTCCGGTTCCGGAAAGTCAACGCTGCTCCGCTGCGCGACCTTCCTGGAGGAGATCGACGGCGGGGAGATCCTTTATATGGGGGAGCGGGCTGCCCATACCGGCGCGGACGGGAAGGCGGTTTATGTTTCGCAGAAGGAGATGCGGCGGTTCCGCAGCTACTGCGGGCTGGTTTTTCAGCAGTTCAACCTCTTCCCGCATTATAATATTCTGAAAAACCTGACGGACGCACCGATGGTCGTGCAGCACCGCAGCCGGGAGGAGGCTGAAGCCACAGCGATGGAGCTGCTTCGGAAGATGGGGATCGCCGACAAAGCGAAGGCTTATCCTTACCAGCTTTCCGGCGGCCAGCAGCAGCGGGTGGCGATCGCCCGTGCGCTGGCGATGAACCCGAAGATCCTTTTCTTTGATGAACCTACATCGGCGCTGGACCCGGAACTGACGGGGGAAGTGCTGAAGGTCATCCGGCAGCTGGCTGAGGAAAAGATGACGATGGTGGTCGTCACGCATGAAATGCCCTTCGCAAAGGCGGTCAGCAACCGCGTGATCTTTATGGACGGCGGTGTGATCGTTGAGCAGGGAGACCCGAAGGCGGTTTTCGAGGATCCGCAGGAGGAACGCACGAAGCAGTTCCTGCGGGTGTTTGAACGGTAGCCGGGTTTTTACAGGTGACATGGGAACGTGGGTACGAACGTGCAGCTGAAATACGAAATCTGGGATCCGACGGGGAATATTACGGCGCTGGTGAAAAGTCCTGTGCCCCCTGCAGAACGGCCGGGGGCGGCCTCAGTGCTGATGCAGGCGCATCCGGAGGTCGAGCAGGTCGGCTTTGTCTGTTTCCCGGAAGAGGCGGGTTCGCCGGTCGATGCCGAATTGTACATGGCCGGCGGGGAATTCTGTGGGAATGCCTCGATCTGTACGGCGGCAATGTTCCTCCTGAAAAAAGGGATCGGGTGCGGGACCTCCGTTCCGGTCCGGCTGAAAGTCTCCGGTGCCGCACAGGCTGTGGAAGTCACGATCCGCAGGGATGCGGACGGGAGTTTCAGTGCCTGCGTGATCTATCCCCCGCTTCTCGGGGTCATTGCGCAGCAGCTTTTCTTCGGCGGTCGGTCCGAAACGCTGCGGGCGGTCTGTCTGCAGGGAATCACCCATATCATCATCCGTCCGGATTCGTGTTTCTGGTCTCTTCGGGAAGACCCCGCGGGGGCTGAAGCCGCGCTGCGGGACTGGTGCCCGCTGCTCGGGGCGGACTGTCTCGGTCTGATGTTCCTGGAAACGGAAGACGCGGCGTACCGGCTGACGCCTTTTGTTTTTGTCCCGGGGAGCGGGACTTTTTTCCGTGAAAATTCCTGCGCCAGCGGCAGCGCTGCCGCTGCGGTCCTGCTGGCATCTGAGAGCGGACAGCCGGTCACGCTGACGCTTCGGGAACCCGGCGGCTGTCTGGAAGCGGGCTGCGATCCTTCCTCAGGAAAGATCCTGCTTTACGGGATGACCCGTCTGCTTGGTTCTTACAATTTCTGATCAAATGGTTTTATGGCTCCGATAATTAAACTGATCGCCGTTGATATGGACGGCACACTGCTGCGTTCGGATAAGACGGTCGATCCGAAAACGGCTGCCGACATTCAGGCCGCACTGGACCGCGGGATCCGGACCGCTTACTGTACCGGCCGTGGTGTGGCCGAGATGCGGGATATTTTCCCGCTGCTGCCGATGATCCGCTTCGCGGTCTGTTCCAGCGGTGCGGTGATCTGGGACCGGGAGGAAGAGCGCTGTCTGTATACGGACGGCATCCGTCAGCCTTATATTGACCGGATCGTTGATACCGCATTGAAATACGGCGCCATGCCGCATTTCCTGACCGAACGGGAGTCGGTTGCTGCAGCGGCAGATGTCTGCCGGATGGCGGATTTCATGCGGGGCGTCTATCAGCCGATGTTTGAGCGGATCGCCCGTCAGGTCCCGGACATGGCGGAGGAAGGCAGGCGTTATTCTGTTATCCCCAAGATCAACATCTATTTCCGCACACTGGAAGACCGGGAAAAAGGGTACGCGGAGCTGAAGGCGCTGCCGCTGCAGCTCTCCTTTTCCGAAGACGCGACGCTGGAGATCACGCCCCCGGGGATCAGCAAAGCCACCGGGCTGAAGCGCCTTGCAGATCATCTGAATATCCCGCTCGGGCAGACGGCAGCCATCGGTGACAACTATAATGATACCGAAATGCTGGCGGCGTCCGGGTTTT
>CADBKS010000219.1 GCA_902795255.1 uncultured Chloroflexota bacterium | reverse complement strand
AGAGGTTGACGTATGGAAAAGTATAACAGCATAAGACCCGGCGCGGTGTGGCTTGACACGAAGGGAGAGCGCATACAGGCGCACGGCGGATCCGTCACGTATCTTGACGGCGCCTACTACTGGTACGGCGAAAACAAGCAGTTCACGGATCCGGACAAAAATATATGGCACTGGGGCGTGCGCTGCTACAGATCGGTCGATCTGTATAACTGGGAGGATCTCGGGGTCATCATCCCGCCCGAGACGGACGATCCCGAAAGCAGCCTCCACCCGTCGTCGATGATGGACCGTCCGCATATAATCTACAACAAAAAGACGAAAAAATTCGTCTGCTGGCTCAAAATAATGCATAGAGACGGTACGCAGAGCGAGACCGTGATGACCGCCGACAGCCTGACCGGACCTTATACGAAGGTGCGCGAGGGGCTTTATCCGCTCGATATGAGCGCGGGCGATTTCGACCTCGCCGTCGCGGATGACGGCAAGGGTTATTATTTCTTCGAGCGCGTCCACAGCGAGACGGTCATCGCCGACCTGACGGCGGATTACACGGACGTCACAGGCTACTATTCCGAGCATTTTCCGCACAGTCATCCGCCGTACGTCCGCGAGGCGACGGCTCACTTCATAAGAAAAGGCAAGCACTACATCATTACATCCGGTACCACGGGCTATATGCCGAACCCGTCCGAGGCGGCTGTCGCCGACACGTGGCACGGCCCTTATACGGTCCTGGGCGATCCGCACCCGGGAGATGAAAGCCGCACGTCGTATCACAGTCAGATATCGAGCGTGTTCAAGGTGCACGGCAAAAAGGATCTTCCGGTTGTTTTCCGAAACCGGTTCCGAGGCTTTTTTGACCGCGTACACATTTCCGATCGGGGAAATGCGGACTTCGTCCGTAAGCTTCCGCCAGGTTTCGCTGACTGCGGAAGCGACAGGCATTTCATGCCCCGAGATACCGGAAAGAGAACACAATGATGACAATAGTTCCTTTATATTCTTATCATTCATAATCTGTACCTCTGCGATTATTGTATCAGAGAATCAGTTCATCCCGGACAGCTTTGATCAAATGTCCCGCATTGAAATCGGAAATGAGCCAGCAGGCCGCACTCATCCGTTTTGCCAGTGTATTGGCATGGCCCTGTCCGAAAGTCATCCGGTCGGAGTTGATGACGACTGCCCGGCAATCTTCCGCCGCGATCAGCCCGGCTGCGGATAGAGCCTCTTCCATCGGATCATTTCCGGTAAGCGAAACATTCGCGTCGCAATCGGAAAGAAGGATCAGAAGGATATTTTCCGCTTCATAATTGCGGCGGGCTTTGCGGATCACTTCATCCGCTTTTTTCAGTCCTTCCGCAAGCGGTGTCTTTCCCCCGACTTTCATGTTTTTCATAGATCGTTCAGCGAGCGCCACGGAATGCGTCGGCGGCACAACGATCTCCGCGTTGTCCTTCTGAAAAGTGATGAGACATACATCATCACGAAATTCATATGCCCTGCTCAGGATCTCCGTAACGGCGGTTTTTGTGGCAGCCATCCGTTTGGTAACTGCCATCGACCATGAGAGATCGACGAGAAATATGATCAGCGAACTGTTCCGGCTGATGCGGACCCTTTTCATCACATCCGCGGGTTTGACAGCGAAAGCGCGTCCGGAGGCCATGCGCTCATCCATCCGGTCGGGCTGTTTCAAAACGGAATTGCGGAGGGTCGCGATGAGTGAGATGTCGGAATAATCTTTATCTGCGGGTTCGGCCGAAATCGGATAACCGTTCCGGTCTTTGGATAGGGTCGTACTTTTTTTGCTTTGTTGATGGTGCTGATGATTGCTGAAATTTTCGTATAGCGGGAAGGTAAAGTCGTCCTCAATGATCCGCGCAGCGTCCCACCAGAACGCCTGGTTCTGATTAAATATCGTTTCGGCTGCCGGTGTGCGGGAGTCTGATGCGCTGATGCTGAGGTGCGTAAAATTCAGTTCCGAACTTTTTTTTTATCGTCAAAAGTTTCCGGTTCGGTGTTGGGAAATTCATTCTTCGGAATGTTGGTCAGGATCTCGACCGATTTTTTCCCGACTTCCTCAGGGGAGATATTCTCTCCTGAATTGTGTCCGGTGATGATCCTGTGGGGGACCGCCAGTTCGGATGCTTTGGCGATATCGTCCGCACAGACGGAGGTCCTGCCGCTGAATGCAGCGATCGCCCTGGCCGTTTTCAGGATCACGATATCGGCACGGTGACCTTCAAGATGGAATTCCGATGTCAGTTTTGCGATCGAATATAAGTCAAAATTCGTGTAGGATACGTTTTTCAGTGATTTTTGAGCGTTGAAAATGCGTTCTGCGAGTGCTTTCTGCCGGTCTGCAAATGAGTTGCAGAAACCTTCCGGATCCTGCTCAAAGGAAATCGAACGCTGAATAACTTCGACCCGTTCGGCGGGATCCATAACGCCCCGGATCTCAACAGAATGAGCGAACCGGTCCAGCAGCTGCGGACGAAGTTCGCCTTCTTCGGGATTCATGGTGCCGATAATGATAAACCGGGCCGGATGAGAAAAAGAGATCCCTTCCCTTTCCACATGGTTGATCCCCATCGCGGCCGCATCCAGCAGCGTATCCACGATATGGTCATCCAGCAAATTGACTTCATCTACATAAAGGATGCCGCGGTTCACATCGGCAAAGAGCCCGGGTTCAAAATGTTTTTTTCCGTCAGCGAGGGCTTTTTCAAAGTCGATCGTACCGACCAGCCGGTCGGAAGTGACGGAGACCGGAAGGTTTACAAACGGTGTCATGCGTTTGCTGACCGGCGGTGCAGCGTGCTGATATAAAGAACGGCACTCGTCACAGAAGTGGAGCTTATCTTCCGGATCACAGCCGAACCGGCAGCCGCTGACTGCATCCTGGGCCGGCAGCAGGTCTGCCAGGGCCCGGGCTGCCGTTGATTTCGCGGTGCCCCGTTCTCCTTTGACCAGAACTCCGCCGATGCGCGGATCGATCGCGTTGAGGATCAGGGACAGCTTCATGTTCTCCTGACCGACGATTGCTGTAAACGGGAAAATAAATTCTTTCATGATAACTGATTCATATCCTTTATTCGAAAGATATTATAATAAGGTTTATAAAGAAAAACTATGAAAAATAATGAAAATGAAACTGAAACAGAGAATCGGAAAAGGACCCCGTCCGAAAATATCTGGACCCGTATCCTTTGGGCCGGTCTTGGCGAAACATTTATCAGGGTAGGGTCGGTGATCGTTGCGATCCTGCTCTGCGGCGTCGTGATCGTTTTTGCGTCCCGGCACTATCTTTCGGAAAACCGGTCTGAAACCGTCAGTACGGAGCCCTCTGAGAGCGTACCCGAATCCGCGGAAGATCAGGCTCTTCCCTATTATTCACCTGAGATACCGGATGATGAAAAGCTGCATACCTATGACGGCCTTTACCGTATTTCCGTAAATCACACGAATCTGCCCGCAAAGGCGCGCTACCAGGTTCAGAAATATATCGTGCAGGAAAACGATACCGTGATCGGCATCGCCGAGCAGTTCAATCTCAATCCCAGCACGATCCTGTGGGGGAACCCGTATACGCTTTCGGATGATCCGCATGCGCTGCGCGCTGGTCAGGAGATCAACATCCTTCCCGTGGATGGCGTGTATTACGAATGGCATGACGGGGACGGGCTGAACGGTGTGTCGGATGTTTACGGTGTAACACCGGAGGATATCATTGACTTTTCCGCGAACGGTCTTTCACGGGAAACGATCGGGGATTACAGCAATCCGAACATCAAAGCCGGTACTTGGCTTGTGATCCCGGGCGGTTCCCGCGCGTTCGTCAACTGGTCCGCTCCGCTGATCACCCGGGAGAACCCGGCTGTAGCCACGATCTACGGACCTGGCGCGTGCGAAGCGGTCATGGACGGACCGCTGGGAAGCGGCACATTCATCTGGCCGACGACAGAGACCTGGATCTCGGGCTATAATTATGACGAATCGACCAACCACAGGGCGATCGATATCGCCGGACAGCTCGGAAATAACGTATTCGCGGCCGATGCCGGTGTTGTTGTCTATGCCGGCTGGAACAATCACGGATACGGCAACGTCGTTATGATCGATCACGGGAACGGCTGGCAGACGCTTTACGCCCATCTGGATTCGTATAATGTCGGATGCGGTTATTATGTGTTCCAAGGCGATGTGATCGGCGGGCTCGGTACGACCGGCAATTCCTCCGGACCGCATCTGCATTATGAAATGCGTTATAACGGTACTCCGGTCAACCCGAACAATTTCTACTGATCAAATATACTGACTGATCTGACAAATTATGGAAAAGAAGAAATCAAATTCTCAGGTGATCCGCCAAAAGCAGACAGAACGGCCAGTCTGGACGAACGGGGTCCGCTATATCGCGCTGGTCGGTCTGATCATCCTGACCGTTTATATCGGATATCTGGTGCGGGGCAGTCTCACGCTTGTTGTGATCTCAGCACTGGTGGCTTATCTGATGAGCCCGATCGCGCGCTTTTTCAACAGAAAGCTGCGGGTCCCGCGCAACACGGCCATCATTCTTTCCTATGTTCTGCTGATCATCCTCATTATTATTGCGATATCTGTTATTATTCCGCGTGTCACGCAGGCAGTCAGCAACTTCTTTGTGAACGATCTTCCGCAGATCCTGGACGCGTTTGATGATTATATCGAACTGCTTGAAAGCGAAGTGGATTCCGTGCAGATCGCCATC
>CADBKS010000218.1 GCA_902795255.1 uncultured Chloroflexota bacterium | reverse complement strand
TCATACACAACGCGCTGCTCATCGATCATGACAAATTCTTCATTGCCCTTCACCATCGACGCGATGGCATCCTGAAGGCTCTTCGAAGGGCGGATCTTGCCCTGATCGATCCGGTACAGCACCTTATTCTCATCGCCCTTGCGGACGCATTTCTTGATAAATTCTCTCAGCTCCAGTGCCTGGCCCATGGTGAAAACCGGCGCCTCTTCGGTATAAAGCTCATAGATCCAGTCCCAGGTGAAATTTTCAAAAAGGAAAACCGGAAGCCCGGCTTTTTTCCCTGCCGCGATTCCCAGCGGAGAAATATCACAGATTACGGCCTGCACGTTTTCTTGTTTCAGTTCTGCCGCGAGATCCGCGGAATTCCGCGGGATCCTGTCCAGAAAAGCGTTTACCGCCGCAACTGTCTTCGGCAGGTCATGCTCCATGGGACTGCTCTGAACAAGACCTACATCGACAGCCCCCGGATGATACGTGTAATTTCTTACGGCAGAGTCTGTGAAAAGCCATTCCGGTGTTCCGGTGTAAATTTCAAAATGGATCTGAGGGATCCGCGCCGAAAGGGCATTCATGATGGCAGAAGCCCGGGAAGCATGCCCGAAACCGTGTGAAGAAATAAAATAAGCAACATTCAGCAGGTCAGTCATTGAATATATTTATCCGTTCTGAAAGATGATCGCCGCAGCATGCACAGCCGGAGGCATTCCGGGGCATTGACAGCAGCAGTCAGCGATAAAAATTCCGCGTATGGATACGGCAGGATATTCGGTCAGAGACCTATATATCAGCACCTTCGATAACATTCGCCAGCAGCAGACGGTTCAGTTTGTGAAATGACTTTGGAGGGAAACTGTTGTGAATGAGCTTATCGATCTCGGCTTTTGTCAGGAAAGTATTGGGCCTCACACAGATTTTCGAAAGTTTCTCCTTCAGCGCGGACGCTTCTTCGGAAAGATCGGAAAAGAGGGGATGCCAGTCTGGCAGGGAAACACCCTCAAACAGACATCGGTAAGCGCAGCTTTTCGGCAGCCAGCGCGCGATCCGTCCCAGGTTTTCGGGAGAAATCTTCGTACAGCTCGGCATCTTTTTGAAACGTTCAGGGTAATTCATACAGCGCGACGTCTTCCGGTTCAGCAAAGGACACACCACTGTTGTATAAAAGACCTCCCCGGTATCCTCGTCCTGCACCTTATACAAACAGCACAGACCGCAGCAGTCGCAGAGCATTTCCCACTCATTTTCAGTAAAAGAATCCAGGTTCAGATTCATCACTGTGACCCTCCTTCCAAAAGCTGTTTGAAAAAGATCCTGAAAAACGCGGGATCTTCTGCCGTCATCAGCGTCTGCATATCCTCCCGGCTCACATCCATCCGTAAAAGATACCGTTTCGCAAATTTACGGAACGTAACGCATCCCCAGCGCTCACCGTAATATTCACAGTTATACTGCAGATGCCTCAGACATGTTTTCCTGAAAAGTTCATCCGGGACCTCGGGATAATCATATCCGGAAAAGATCCACGGGTTCTGGAACATCGCCCTGCCCACCATCACCGCGTTACAGCCCGTCTCACGGAACATCCGCACAGCATCGGCGATCGTGACCACATCTCCGTTTCCGACCACGGGAATGCTCAGGCTTGCTTTCAGCGCCGCGATTGCGGTCCAGTCCGCGTGTCCGCCATACTGCTGTTCGCGGGTCCTGGCGTGCAGCGTGACCATTGAAGCCCCGCAGTCCTCGGCGATCTTCCCGACGGTCAGATAATTGATCGAAGAACTGTCCCATCCGAGCCGGATCTTAACTGTTACCGGGGTGCTCAATTGTGCCGTCAGCCCGCGCACGATCGCTTCGATCTTATCGGGGCAGCGCAGCAGCCCCGCACCGGCCCCGCGGTTCGAGACCTGGCGCGCGGAACATCCCATGTTCACGTCAAAAATATCAGGGTGGCAGCGTTCTTCAAGAATACATGCGGACCGGATCAGCCGCTCCGGATCATCGTCAAAAAGCTGGAATACGATCGGACGCTCTGAAGGATCAAAGTCGATCCGTGCAGGCAGCCCCGGTGTCTTATGGACGACATCCAGCCCGTTGATAAACTCCGTAAAACTCACCGGTGAACCAAGTTCCCGGGTGATACGCCGGAACGGTTTATTCGTCCAGCCGTCAAGCGGAGCCTGGATCAGCGGACGGTCGATCCGGACGCTGCCGATTTGAAACGGTTTGAAAAAGCTGCTCAGGAGTTGCAGACCAGCCATAGCCCGTAAGCGTCGATATATTTGCCGTCTTTTGAATAACCGTCCGCAGCCGTCAGATCCTGCAGCGGCATGATATAATTCCGCGTTCCGTCCGTCACCTCGGCAAGAACGCCCAGTGAACGGTCCACTCCGTTCACACCGGTCATGCTAACCCGCGCATTTTCGAGCAGCGTCCCGTTATCCGTTTCGTCATAAGGGAAACAGACCTTGCATTTGACCGGGAAGCGCATATTCTTTTCCAGATACTCCGCCCAGCAGTCCATAGGCGTCTTTTTTGCCGGATCGACTGCCTTTTCAAAGGCCTTTACGATCAGTTTCCCCTCACGGCCCAGGCCATCCAGATACAGACGGGTAAAGATCTCCTGTTTCTTCCATGCAAGCTCATTTTCGTCGACCGCATCATCCGTCTGTTCCAGCACAGAAGCCGGAAGGATATAGCTCGTCCAGCTGACTTCCTGCTCAAAGGCATCATAGAAATAATCATCATCAAATCCGTCCAGCGTCTCCGGGGTCCAATCGATCTGAACTTCATCGATCGTCTCCGCATCTGTCGGATCCGCATCGTAAAGCATGCGTACGATCCCCTTTTTCCCTTTCAGTTCCACTTCATTTTCCGTCAGGAATGAATCCCGCACGAGCACAACT
Organism: uncultured Chloroflexota bacterium; assembly: GCA_902795255.1. The sequence goes on along the minus strand of CADBKS010000218.1, from coordinate 1,865 downwards.
TTTCCGATTTGAATATTTTCCATGGTTCCACTCTTTTTCACATTATGACTTAATCTATGATTATATCTGTTTTTCAAAACTTTTCGGAATCTGATAAATGGTTATAATTAACAAATAACAAAAAAAGAAAACGAGGTTCTGTATATGGACATTAAACGGGTATTTTTGATCATATTGGACAGCGTCGGCATGGGGCCTGCCCCGGACGATGAGGCATTTGGGGACCATCATCCGAACACACTCGGGCATATTGCGGAGTCCATCCCCGGCTTCACACTCCCTGTAATGGAATCGATCGGGCTTGGCAACATTGACGGCATGGTCGGATACAAACCGGCCAAGAACCCGTCCGGCGCATTTGCCCGCCTGCACGAACTTTCGGCCGGGAAAGACACGACTATCGGGCACTGGGAGATCGCGGGGATCATCAGTCCCAAACCGCTCCCGACCTATCCGAACGGATTCGGCGATGAGATCCTGAAACCCTTCATGGAAGCGACCGGACGCGGCGTATTGGGCAATAAAGTCGCTTCAGGTACAACGATCCTGGACGAACTCGGTGAAGAACACATGCGTACCGGCGATCTGATCGTGTACACATCAGCCGACAGCGTATTCCAGATCGCAGCCCACGAAGACATCGTGCCCATCGACCAGCTTTACGAATACTGCCGCATTGCAAGAAAGATCCTGACCGGTGACAACGCGCTGGCCCGCGTGATCGCGCGCCCGTTCATCGGGACCGGAGCGGGGCACTTCACCCGCACGGCCAACCGCCGCGACTTCTCTCTGAAACCGCCGGAAGAAACCGTACTGGACCGTCTGAAAGCAGCAGGCAAAACAGTTGCCGCGGTCGGAAAGATCGAAGATATTTTTGACGGAGAAGGCATCACCTTTGCCGTACACAACCAGAGCAATGCGGACGGAATGCACCACACCGAAGAATGCATGGAACAATTCCCCGAAGGGCTGATTTTCGTCAACCTGGTCGATTTCGATTCCATGTGGGGACACCGCCGGAATGTTCCCGGCTATGCGCACGGACTGCAGGAATTCGACGAGTGGCTCGGCACATTCCTGCCGAAGCTTAAGGAAGGCGATGTGCTGATGATCTCCGCGGATCACGGAAACGACCCGACCCACGCCGGCACCGACCATACCCGTGAATACGTCCCGCTGCTTGTATACGGGCCCCAGATCCCCGCGGGAACCAATCTCGGTACCGTTGACGGGTTCTGCTGCATCGGGCAGACCATTGCAGACATGCTGCACGTCGGACCGATGAAAAACGGAGTCAAACTGTTCTGACCCTGTCCGCACCGATCAGACTGAAACAAGTACCGGACCGGCTGATTTGTATTCCAGCCGGTCCGGTTTGTTTCTGCCGGATTTATGAATTCTGTCATAACAACGATTGACAAAACCGCTGTTTCAGCGATAATTAAGCCCGTTCTGAAGTTCCAAACATACCCTCAAAAGTTTCGAACGGGCGGACAAAAGTCATAAAAAGGCTTGCATCGTAAGAAACTGTTATGTTGAATCTTTGGAGGAATTGATAATGGCAAACATTAAACAACAGAAAAAGCGTAATCGTCAGAATGAAGCCCGCAGACTGCGCAACCGCGCTGTCCGTGGTGTTACCCGCGCCGCGCTGAAGAACGCCCGCCTGGCGATCGCCAACGGCGATGCGAACCAGGATGCCCTGGTTGCCGCCGCTGTCAAAGCGCTTGATAAAGCTGCTCAGAAGGGTGTTATCCACAAGAATAACGTTGCCCGCCACAAGAGCCGCCTGATGCACAAACTGGCCGACGCCAAGAAGAGTGCATAATTTTGCCGTAAAAAAGCCCGCCGGATCCGGCGGGCTT
>CADBKS010000217.1 GCA_902795255.1 uncultured Chloroflexota bacterium | reverse complement strand
TCAAAGTGAGATCATTTAGTAAGCTGAAACACAAACAGCATCACCGGTCACTGTATATATAAGGAGGGATCCATGAAAAAAGGAACGCTCATCTTCATTTTCCTGCTGCTGCTATTCATGACGGCTGCGGCCGCAGCAGATACGGAAGACCCCGTTTACGCTCCGGAGTTCATCGCCCGGCAGGAAACTATGCTGGCGAATGCGGAGCAGACCTTTCCGCGGCTGCTTTATACCTATTCCTTCGATATTCCCGATAAACCGTCCGTTTCAAAACCCGGTGACGGTTTCTATCTGTCGGAACGGAATAACAAACTCAGCCGGCAGGAGGTCATGCTTTCAGCCTATAAACCGAGCTCCGGCGTCCGGGAATGGGGCACGGATTTCTTCAGCATGACCGGTTCCTACGAAAACTTTTATCTCGGCGTCGATGTATGGATGATCGAGCATGCGGACACGGCGGATGATTACTTCTGGATCCGGTACACCAACGAAGCGATCGCCGGAAAAACCCGCAGTGCCGGAGCGGAGATCGCGTTCCCGCTGGCGATCCGAAAATATGAGACCGGTGCCGGCGGACGCACCTATACAAATTACTGTGACCTGAGCGGGCAGGCCGATTTTTATGGCTACAACCGGATCGAAATGACCCGTCTGAACGGCTATACCAGCGTTTTTATTAACGGGCACTTTATCGCCGGATTCGAAGACGGCCTGAGCGGCAGGTTTTACCAGGCTTTCGGGGCAGGCCTTGGCCCGGAACAGGGATATATCACGGTCGAATTCGACAATTTCGTTCTCAGAACGACACGCAATTAGCCAAAACTGAAGGAGGCAATCAATGAAAAAAACACTCTTTATTCTCCTGGTCCTCTTTCTCATGCTGGCAGGCACGGTTCAGGCGCAGATCTGGGACAACGCCAAAAAACCGACTGCCACACCGACCTTCACACCCACCCCGGAGCCGACAGAAAACGCGGGACTGGCCTACTGGCTGAACCTGATCGTTGACGTCAATGAATATCTCGGCAGCGGTGAAGAACCGGCCCCCGCGCCGATCACCGGTCCCGGGGCAAATCATACGGAACCGACGGCGACCGTTCCCATACCGCCCACGGAGACTCCGGTCCCGACAGCGACCGCGACACTGATCCCGACGGCGACCTTTACCGCGACCGCGACAGCCACCATGGTGCCGACTGCGACAGCGACCGCGACAGCCACCGTGGTGCCAACTGCGACAGCAACAGCGACCCCCACCGCAACGTCCACGCCCACAATGACACCAACTGCCACGGCTACGCCGGATCCGCTTTTGGGTATTGAAACGCAGCGCGGTAAGGTCTGGCAGTGGTATCCCTGCGGGGATGATCTCGAATTCCTAATTGCCAACCAGCCGATCATGACAAAAGCCCAGAGCGGAATGACTGCGGAAGGGATGTTCCTTCTTTTCCGCGTCCAGATCCGGAATAAAACCGGACGGACGGTCACGGGGCTGAAATATGACTCCTTTATGCTTTCCAAAAACGGCAGCGAGAGTGAAGTCTATCCGCTGTCCGGATTTTACAGCACGATCACCAGCATTTTATGGGATCTCGGTCTGCTGCGGAATGAGATCCAAGCCGGTCAGACACTTGACACCTACCTGGTGTTTGATGTTCCGGGAGACTATTCAGCCTATAAGGATTCCTGGGTGATGACCTTCCTTCCCACGGAACGGTTCTCGAACCGGCAGTTCACCCCGATCCGGATCACGCTGCCGATGCCTCAGTAGCGGTAACATTTCAACAAAAAGCGGAGCCGCGGCTTTTACCGCGGCTCTGTTCTTGTCATATTAGAGAAAACAACTGCTATACGGGCGAAGCCGAAGAGCTTCAGCCCAAAAGTGTCCGCCGCTGTATGCTGGGAAGTCCTTATCGGATATGCCGTTTATCCATTGCCTCCGGACGACCGGAGAATTATTTCGGGAATGGCATGACAGAAAATATGTCTGCTGAGGTTTCCCCGGACCGTTATGATCTGACGCCTATCATATCCTTTCCCGGAACAGACACAGTCACCAGAGTCCCTCCGCCTTGCGGGGAAAACTCCAGGGTTCCGCCGCACATCATTTCAAGCCTCTCTTTTACATTCTTCAGCCCTATATGGATCTTCCCGTCAGATGAAGGATCATAGCCGCATCCGTTATCTTCGATCCGGATCTCCGCTCCTTCTTCCGTTTGGCGGGTCCGTATGATGATATGAAGGGAAGAAACGTTCCTGCCAAACCCATGTTTGATGCAGTTTTCAACGATGGGCTGCAAGGTAAGCGGAGGCAGGCGGAAAGCGGTGTATGCTGTATCGTATGTAACTGTCAGTTTCTCTTCATAGAGGGCTGATTCAACGTCCAGATAAGCTTTTACATGTTTCATTTCTTCCGAAAACGGGATCATTTCAGTTGTCGCAAGTGCCGAGAAATTCGCCTGCAGGTATTGGCTGAAATCCGAGATGATCTCCGCGGCGCGTTTCGGGTCTTCTTCGCAGAGCATATTGACGGAAGCGAGCGTATTGAAGATGAAATGGGGCCTGATCTGACTGATCATCGTCTGTATCTTCGCGCCGCGCAGTTCCTCATCCTTGATGCGTAATTCCCTTTCCCGCCGGAGGATCATTCGCAGAAAACCGAAACCGCGGACTAACAGGTTCAAAACGATCCAGAGCAGAAAAACCGGGGCTGTAGTCATGGAACCGTTTTTCGCGAATAAAAGGAGATCGACTGCGAGCGACAAAAACGTTGGCAGGAGCCACAGGACCTCATCCCGGCTGGGTTTTTGTCCGGCCAGAGCGATCAGGTGGATTGAGGCCATGCCGAGCCCGTACCAGACCAGGATCTCATGGAGTTCCAGAATCCCCGCAATCTGCAGAATCAATATCAGGATGGCAGCTGCTGCTGAAAATAAACAGCAGACTTTACCGATGCGATTGCTGCCTTCAGGCCGGAGGGAAACCAGAAGCCTGAGCGAAAAGATCATCATCAGCAGATAGCAGCACGCTCCGGTATACCAGATAAATTTCTGCAATCCCTGAAAATCCAGCATGAGTGGGATCGCAGAAAAGCCGCATAATTTCCACAGCCCTCCGGCTGCTGATACAGCCCCGAGAAAAAGCAGCTTTTCCCGGTCCTGCGGGCCCAGCCCGATCACAACAGCAATGATCATCAGAAAAATGCCCACCGTGATCGCGAACAGGCTTATCGCAATCAGAGGCATTTCCCCGGGGAGCACCATCAGATTCAGCAGCGGGTCTTTATCGATCAGCAGGAATAAGGGTTGTTCGTTCCATACACTGTTATAAATGGGTGTAAGGGTCAGATCGATCACTTTTTCATCATAGGATGCGTAGATCGGAAGAGAAAGCCAATAGTTTCCAGGTGTGTGTCCGATATGAAAGACGTTTGGATCTTCACCCGTATCGACGATAGCCTCACCATCCATTTTCAGCACTGCCGCGGTGTGGCGAAGATAAACGAAAAAGGTCCTGCCCCGTCCTTTATTGCCGGGTATTTTTGACATGTCAAACTGATAGGTGCGCCGGACTCCGGTGTATTCCGGGATCACTTCTTCCGTGACAGACTGCGGCTGCAGGATCCGGTATGGGTTGACGGCAGGGGAAAGGGATATCATCCCCGGACTGATGTATTGAAAAGCGATCAATGCGAGAGCAAGGATAAAGGAGAGCAGAATGACAGCATCGATCAAACGTTCCGGAAAGTATCTGCTTTTATGATCTTCCTGTCTTGTCATAATATCCTTTCATACCAACGGGGACAGCAAAAATCAGACCAAACCTCTGACCGGATAGCGCAGATTGTTCAGTTCATGACGGATCCGCTCCCGGTTCAGGGGCTTGAGGATATATCCGCTGCAGTGATCATAAGCTGCCTGCTGTAAATATTCCGTGTGGCTGGTCAGGAAAATGATATTGGTCTGTCCGTTGAGAGCGGCAAGTTCCCGGGCCAGCTGAAGTCCGTCCATTCGATCGTCCAGTTCAATATCCAGAAAGGCGATGGACACGGTATGGATCCGCGCATATTCAAGCGCTTCTTTCCCGCTGCCGAAGCCGATAATACTCATATCCGGAAGTTCTTCCTGCAGCATGCGGATGTTTCCGCGGAGCAGAAGCGGGACATCCTCAACGACAATGATGCTGCTTTCATCCTGTGATTCATGAAATATCTCCAGCAACTCACTGTGATCTACGCCGAGACAAACAGAAAGCCGGATGATCATACTGACATCAGGAAGCCGGGTCCCCAGTTCCCACATGGAGACAGCGCTTCTGGATACGACCATCATATCGGCAAGCTGCTGCTGTGAAATTCCCTTATCGGTACGGAGTTTCTTCAGTTTATTGGCAAATTTTTCCGTTTTCTGCACGGTGATTTTTTCTCCTTTTTTATTCTACCAAATCACTGATCCTGATCATGAGATCGCCGTGTTTTCCTCAAATGCCTGTGTCATTTTTTCCATCTGTTTCAGTCTATCGGCTTTTTTTCTTTTTTCGCAGTGCGTTTTTTCTGCTGTAAGAGCTCAGTTTGTTCAGTTTTCTGTTGACACCATTTTATTGTACCAAATTGCTGCCCCTGTTCAGAAAATTGCCACGTTCTGTGGCAAGCGGTGCTTTGCGTATGGTTGATTGTGTAAAATAATATTTGTAGGTAATAGGCTTATAAAAAGATCCTTTGCTATATCGGAATACAGGAAGATTAAGAAATGCCGAGATACTCTTCACCTCAAATAAAATAATATTTGTAGGTAATAGGCTTATAAAAAGATCCTTTGCTATATCGGAATACAGGAAGATTAAGAAATGCCGAGATACTCTTCACCTCAAAGGAACAATTCAAGGCCACAGAACGATCTGATCGAAAAAGAAGCACAGGCCGACAGCTTAAACAATTCCATGCCTGATCTGCTGTCCATGGGCAATGAAGCATTGCAGGCTATGCTTGGCAGCGGCCCTGTTGAAATTCCCCTGTGGAATGGCGAACAGAACATGTCCCTGGTCATTGGATCGGATCAGGAAGATGAGAAGATCCCCGAAAACGATCAGAGCCAAAACCCGGAGGATCCAAACATTGATGAGATCGATATCAGTAAAAATGTGGAGCAAAATCCGAATATAGAACTGGTCGATGG
>CADBKS010000216.1 GCA_902795255.1 uncultured Chloroflexota bacterium | reverse complement strand
GGCTCTGACGATTAAAACAAAAAAGGGCGGATGCGATCCGCTCTTTTTTGTTTTTACCGAACCAATGTACCCTTCGGTTCGAAACTGGTATATTTAGTCTTTCTTTTCCGGTTTTTCGACGTTAATGACTTCACGGCCTTTGTAGTAGCCACAGCTCGGGCAAACTGTGTGCGGTAGGCACATTTCACCGCAGTTCGGACACTGGGTCAGATTCTTCGGGGTGAGGAAATCATTCGCGCGGCGGCGATCACGTCTTGCGCTGGAAACTCTTCGTTTCGGAAGTGGTGTCATTTTATATACTCCTCAGTTCAACATAAATATACCATCTTTTAGGCGTTAACAATTATATTCATTCCTTCCAAACCGTCAAGACAGCCTTAAAAAAATGTGAAGGTGCCCGCCGGTCTTTTCCGTTCCTGTTTTTACCGCACGGGCGCTTTCTCTTCCACCCGAACGTTATCGGATCCAACCTGTTCCGTCAGTTTGCTGATCAGCTCATTGCAGATATTGGTGTGGACATTCGGATAATCCACCAGATAGATCTTATTATCCTCAACGATCATGAAGGAGAAACGGTCCCGGCCCGGATAGGAAGAAACCAGCCCGTGCAGCCGGCGGATCCTTCTGCCGGAAGAACCCGGCTGCGCGTCCGGCTCCACCCTGACAACGACCGTCAGCAGTTTCGGCTGTGGCTTTTCATCAAACGAGAAAAGTTCATCATCCAGGCTGTCGACACTGTCAGGCCCGTCAAATTGATCATCAGCGGCCGGTGACTCCGAAATTTCAGGAAGCACGGGCTTTTCCTGAAGCTGCCGGGCGGCGGGAACCGGTGCCAGACGCACTTCAGGCTCCGGATCCGCTGCGGAAACAGGAGCAGCCGGCTCATCCGGGTCAAAGGGCGGATCATCATCATCGTCCGTGCCGGCAGCAACGGCCGACTCCGCGGCCGGCGCTTCAGTAGCAGTGCTCCCGGCCTGCATCCCGGCAAAGCTGTCCGCAGAAGCTGTCTGCACAGCCTCTGCTCCGGCAGGAACCGGATCTTCAGCCGCAGGCTCCTCATCCTGATACGGGAAACAGCCCGGCATTTCCTCTATCGGTACGGGCGGGATGTCATCATAAGGATCCGTCATCATTGGCACTTCATCCATCGGCGGGATCCCGTCATCCCAGGGATCTTCGATCATCCCGTATGGAGCAGGCATATCGGAGAATGATGTTCCCTTCGAGGCCAGGGCTTCCGGCGTCAGTTCCTCTTCCCGGTCTTCTTCCGAATAGGTATCCGCATAGTAAGCATCCGATTCAGCGATACCGTTGATCATCAGCGAGGAGGCTTTCGAAGCACTGATCTGCGGAGCGCCGCGGGTCTTGTCCAGGCGGCCTTCAACCAGGATCGGGGCATCGACCTTTACAATATCCTGTACCTGTTCCCAGACCTTCGGGAAAAAGACTACATCCGTGACATCCCCGTGGATATCTTCCAGCTTGATCGCGCACATGGCACGGTTGTCTTTCTTCGTCAGCATATGACGGGCAGACTGAACCAGGCCGCCCATCGTAATATACTGGTTCTGTTCAAAATCATCCAGCTGGCTGTGATTGACACATTTATGGCGCTTGAGCGCAGCCCTGTGCGCATTCAGCGGGTGATCTGAGACATAAAGCCCCAGCAGCTCCTTTTCCCAGTTCAGTTTTTCCCGGGATTCCACCGGAGTCGTTTCCGGCAGAACGATCTTCTGGAGCGGGATATCCATCATATCAAACAGCCCCATCTGACCGCTATCCTGGCCTTTGTATTTGGAAGAACTGGTGGCGATCATGTCATCCAGAACAGCCAGAAGCGCACCGCGTTCTCCGAAAGCGTCCATCGCGCCGACCTTGATCAGACTTTCAAGCGCTCTCCGCCCCACCTGCCGCAGGTCAAGACGGCCGACGAAGTCATCAAGGCTCTTGAAAGGCCCGTTCTTCTCCCGTTCCTGGATAATGGCTTCCGCAGCACCCTGTCCGACATTCTTGACTGCCCCCATACCGAAGCGGATCGCTTTGTCGTCTTCCACGGAGAAGTCCCAGAGACTGGTTTCGATTTTCGGCGGCAGCACCTGGATCCCGTACTGTCTGCAGTCATTGATATAAAAAGCGATCTTTGCCGAATCATCCGCGTTCGCGGAAAGGATCGCGGTCATGAACTCAACGGTATAGTGACATTTCAGATAGCCGGTCTGTACGGCCAACACCCCATAGTCCGCCGCATGACTCTTGTTGAACCCGTAGTTCGCGAACTGTTCCCATTCCGCGAAGATCGCTTCAGCCGTTTCCTTTTTCACACCGTGCTGCTGCGCACCTTCGATGAACTTGATGCGGTGTTTTTCGACCTTATCCTTTTTCTTCTTGGAGATCGCTTTCCGGAGGTCATCGGATTCGGACGCGGTATAACCGGCCAGGTCCATAGCCGCGAACATGATCTGTTCCTGATAAACAGGGATGCCGTACGTCTCGGCAAAGATCGGCTCCATCAGCGGATGGAGGTATTTGACCTCTTCCCTGCCGTTCATGCGCTCGATATAGGAAGGGATAAACTGCATCGGGCCCGGACGGTACAGCGCGACCATCGCGATGATGTGCTCAAGCTTCTTCGGCCCCATCTCCATCAGATAACGGGTCATCCCCGTACTTTCAAGCTGGAAGACCCCGGCGGTGTTGCCGTCTGCAAGGAACTTGTAGGTATCCGCGTCATCCGTCGGAATGTTCTGCAGCGTCAGCCGTACCCCATGCCGCGCGAAGATCGTATCACAGCATTTCTGCATAACGGTCAGCGTAATGAGCCCGAGGAAATCGACTTTCAGGAGGCCCATGCGATCCACGATCGTCATTTCGAACTGCGCGACCGATTTGATCGGGTTGTCATCCGCCCCGTTCGTCGGACGGTGAAGCGGCGCATACTTGACGATCGGGATATCCGTGATGATCAGGCCGGCAGCATGCGTACCGGCATTTCTGGCCACGCCTTCCATTTCCGCGGCAGTCGAAACCAGCTCCGTCAGCTGCGGACTTTCATCCACGGCCTGCTTGAATTCCGGCACTTCGGCCATACAGTTCTTCAGCGTGATCGGTTTGCCGGACTGGGGCATTTTGTTTCCGGCCGGGATCAGTTTACAGACACGGTCCACTTCCGACAGCGGGACATCCATTACCCGTCCCACATCCCGGACCGCACCTTTCGCACCGAGACAGTTGAAAGTAATGATCTGTGAAACGTGGTCGCTCCCGTATTTATCGGAGCAGTACTGCAGCAGTTTATAACGCTTATCGTCCTGAATGTCCAGGTCAATATCCGGCATGGAAATTCGGCCCGGGTTCAGGAAACGCTCAAAGATCAGTTTAAATTTCAGCGGCTCGACCGGGGTGATCCCCAGAGTATAGGCGACCATGGATCCGGCACCGGATCCGCGGACGTTATACCACCAGTTGCACTCTTTCGCGTGATTGACCAGATCCTGCACGATCAGGAAGTAGGAGTCGAACCCCATCGTATGGATAATTCCGAGCTCATGCTCCAGACGGTCGCGGACGACCTTATCTTCCGCGTGCTCCCCGTAACGCCAGATCAGCCCTTTTTCGCACTGTTTGCGAAGGAAAGTCTGGTCGTTTTCGCCTTCCGGCAGCGGGAAGATCGGCAGGTGGTAACCGTGCGGCTCAAGATCGACATAGCATCGCTCAGCGATCTTTACCGTATTGGAAAGGGCACCGGGAATATTGCCGAACAGCTGCTCCATCTCTTCCGGAGAGCGGAAATAATAGCTGTGATCGCTCATGCGGAAGCGTTTTTCATCCGTCAGGCGAGCTCCGGTCTGGATCGCAAGAAGAATATCCTGATACTTCCAGTCGCCCGGATCCACATAATGCGCGTCATTGGTGGCGATATACTGCGCGTCGAATTCCTTACCAAGCTCCAGCAGAGTCTTGTTCATCTCGCGCAGTTCGGGAATGTTGTGATCCTGCAGTTCGAAGAAGAAATTGTCTCTTCCGAATACGTCATAGTACCACTGCAGACGCTTCCGTGCTCCGTCGATATTTCCGCGGCGAATCAGGACCGGCACCTCACCGGCCATGCAGCCCGTTGTACAGATCAGCCCTTCGGAATGCGCGGCCAGATATTCATGGTCGATCCGCGGATGATAATAAAAACCTTCCAGCTGGGAAGCCGAAGCGATCTCCAGCAGATTCTGGTAGCCCTTCTGATTTTCGGCAAGAAGCAGGAGATGCATTGCCCCCTTGTCGCGCGGATCGCGGGACCGCATGTCATGCGGGGCAAGATATGCCTCCAGCCCGATGACCGGATGGATCCCGGCCTCCTGTGCAGCCATGTAAAACTCCACCACCCCGAACATCGTACCATGGTCGGTGATCGCGACCGCGGGCATATTCATTTCCTTGGCGCGCTGCATGACCTTCTTGATCTTACTGAAACCGTCAAGCAGTGAATATTCTGTGTGCAGGTGAAGATGAACAAGCAGGTGAAGGCTAAACGCCAGGAGTTGGCTGGGCTAAAACAAAAAATGGAGGAACTGAGCGTATGAGTTTATTTGGAATAATGGTATCGCAGAGAGAAAACATATACGTAAATTTTACCTTCGCTGATAGAATAAACAAGTCGGTGCTCGTTGTTAATTCTACGGCTCCATTTACCATTAGTCCCCTTCAAAAGTTCAGGCTTGCCAATACCCGAAAACGGATGCTGTTGAATATCTGCAAGTAAGGCTCTTATACGTTTCAAAATTCGTGTGTCGGATT
>CADBKS010000215.1 GCA_902795255.1 uncultured Chloroflexota bacterium | reverse complement strand
TTCGCAAGGCGCGGCCCGATCGTTCGTATGTTTGCAAAAGCTGCTTGCCGCGCCTGGTTTGTTTAGCCGGGGCCGATCGGGCTGGCCTGTCGGCCACCCGTCGGCCCCGGCACCCCAGGTAATGAGCCTGAGATGTCACAATTATTTATACACCCGCGGCTCATAATAAGACACACCCGTATATAACGGAGGATACCTGCTTTTAAACCGCAGCGGCAATGGCGGATCCGGCTTTCGCCGGCATTTACAGCTGCCGGTCTTTTGGCCTTTTTGCCGCGTCCGCCCTTTTCCCTGAATTTACAAATCTTGACTTATGCCCCTTTTTCGATATAATCATTAATTGAATTGATCCTTTATCAACAAGAAAAGATCGATAGAAAAACTTTTGGAGGTTTCAATGAAACGTGTATTTTCTGTGCTTGTTGTATTGATGCTTGTCCTCTGTGTAAGCATCAGCGCCATGGCCGAATCCGTCGATGAGGCGCTGACGGCCGCTGCTTCCATGAGCAATGAAGAACTTTACGAAAAGGCAAAGGCGGAAATCGCTGCCGGTGCCCAGCTGAATTTTTACTCCACCACCAGCTTTGCCGAAAAAGCCGCTTCCAACTTCATGAAGGATTTCCCGGAACTGGCCGACAAGGTCGTCTATGCTGAAATCGATGACGGCGAAACATACACCATCCTGACCAGCACCATCGGCTCCGGCGTCAAGAACTCCGCTGATATGGCCCTGGTCCAGAACGGACCGGACCTGAAGACCTACCTGCTGGACGAAGGCCTTTCCTACTCTTATTTCCCGGAAGCGCTGAAGGGCGATGTCGATGAAGCGAACCAGGATCCCGCTGTCGTGACCTTCATCAATTCCCTGTTCATCTATCACAACGGGAACGGTTCGATCGGCTTCAATAATGTGTGGCAGCTGACCGAAGCTGAATGGAAGGACCGCATTTTCTTCAAGGATCCGACCAAAGAAACCGTCAACCTCAACTTCCTGATGATGCTGACCAGCCCCGAATGGAGCGACCGTCTGGCGAAAGCCTACGAAGCGTACTACGGCAAGGCCTTTGAAGCCGGTGAATTCAAGAATGCCGGTTATGCCTGGATCGACGGCTTCCTCAAGAATGTCAACTACACCTACACCTCTGCGTCCAAGATCGCGACCGGGATCGCTTCCGGCACACCGGGCAACATGGGGCTGTTCGTCTTCTCCAAGCTGCGCAAAGTCGATGAAGCTGACCGCGGCAACCTGACCGTCGTCCAGTTTGAAAACGAAGTCGACTGCTTCTCCGGGTTCATGTATCCTGTTTACGCGACTGTCGCCAAAGATACCGACTGCCCGTACACCTGCGCGCTCTTCATCAACTATCTGCTGAGCGAAGCCGGTTTCGGCGGTGAGAAGTCCTGGAACTCCAACCAGGGGTACTACTCCCCGAACAAGACCATCCAGAAGCCCGAAGGCCTCGAAGATCAGGCTTATGAATACTGGAGCACCCGCCTGGTATTCGAAGACCTGTCCTACATTGACGAAAACTACACCGACGCCTACGAATTCATCGCGACCCGCGTCGGATAAACCCTGAAGCGTAAAATATCAGGTCATCCCCGCCGGGGTGACCTGATATTTTTATCGAATCATCGAATGAATGAGTCAAACAGAACCGTCCCTGCTGACTCAAAAAAGTAATAAGAAAGGAGAATGACGAATGACGCAGACAAGTCAAAAAACGGCTTCGCGGCCGCTTCAGTACCGGATCAAAGCGTTCTTCTCGAAACCGGCAAACGTCCTGCTCGTGGTCTTTCTCGCGGCACTGGTGATCCTTTCCCTCATCCCGCTGATCACGATGCTCTCCAATATGTTCACGGTCCATATCGGGACGGAAAGAAAGCTCTACCGGCTGCCGGTCGGATCGTTTACACTCAATCATTTCCAGCGCCTTTTCCGCGGGGATGACTGGAGCCGTGTCAACTTCTGGACGCCGCTGGTGAACTCCTTCATCGTGGCGCTGGGCGCGGGCGTTTTGGGGATCGTTGTCGGCGGGACAGTCGCCTGGTTCATTACCCGTTCGGATCTCAAGTGCAAAGGATTTATCTCAGCCGTTTTTGTTTTCCCCTACATGATGCCGGCCTGGACACTGGCACTGTTCTGGACCAATATGTTCCAGAACAGCAAAGTCGGCGGCGGGATCGTCGGAATGGTCGAGTCGCTGTTTGGTATCTGTATGCCGGAGTGGTTCGTTTACGGGCTCTTCCCGATGATCGTTGTGATCGGTCTGCATTATTCGCCATTCGCCTATCTGCTGATCGGCGGGATCCTGAAAAACATGGATGCCACGCTGGAAGAAAGCGCGACGATCCTCAAGGCTTCCCGCGCGACCATCATCCGGCGCATTACCATTCCGATCGTGCTGCCGGCGATCCTTTCCACCTTCCTGCTGATCTTTTCCAGCGGCTTCAGTTCCTATACCGTCCCGGTTTTTCTGGGGTCCGCAGTCAAAATGTTCACGCTTTCCACCAAGATGCGCGCACTTATTCAGGCCGGCTACCAGGGCCAGGGCTATATCATCGCTTTCGTCTCGATCGTTCTCGGCTGTCTGATCCTGGGCATCAACCAGTGGTTCACCGGCCGCCGGAAGTCCTTTACGACGGTCACGGGGAAGAGCGGACAGGTTTCCCTGGTGAAACTGCGCGGGGCGAACTGGCCGATTTCCATCCTTCTGATCATCTTCACCGTCTTCTTTGCCATTGTCCCGCTGGTCTCCTTCGGACTGGAATCCGTCCTGAAGCAGCCCGGCAACTACCGGCTGAGCAATATGACGCTCCATTTCTGGATCGGTACGGAGGATTCGGCATATGAGACCGGGATGATCGCGGGGATCCTGCTGAACCCGACCATGTGGAAGGCTCTCGGCCGTCAGATCCTGCTGGCTCTGGTGGTCTCGATGATCGTCGGGACCTGCGGCATGCTAATCGGTTATGCCTGTGTCGCCCGCCGCGGGACGAAGCTTTCCCAGATGGTCGAAAGCCTCGCTTTCTTCCCCTATCTGATGCCGGCGATGTCTTTTGGGACGATCTACCTGGCAGTGGCCACTTCACAGTCCTTTAAATTCCTTTACGGGACCTTCGGGATCCTGGTCCTGGTCGCTTCCGTCAAGTTCCTGCCTTTTGCCTCCCGCAGCGGTGTCAACAGCATGCTGCAGGTCGCGCCTGAAATTGAGGAGGCCGCGGTGATCTTCGGAACGCCGTGGGTCAAACGGATGACGCGCATCCTGTTCCCGATCCAGAAAAGCTCGATCCTTTCGGGGTATCTGCTCCCGGTGATGTCCGTTATGCGGGAAGTGGCGCTCTTTACGCTGCTGGTGCCGTATGCGCGCTACCTGCTGACGACGATGCTGTTCTCTTTCAACGAAACGGGGTATGCCCAGTACGGAAGTGCCGTAACGCTGCTGATCATCGTGGTCGTGATCATTATCAACGAGCTGACCAATAAACTGACCGGAGCCTCCTTTGACAAGGGGATCGGAGGATAAGATGCCTGAAATTATTCTTGAACATGTAACGAAAAAATTTGATGATTTTGTCGCTGTCGACGATCTGAACATGGTGATCGCGGACCGCGGCTTTGTAACACTGCTCGGACCTTCCGGCTGCGGGAAGACAACGACCCTGCGGATGATCGCCGGCCTGGAATCCCCGACGGAGGGGCGGATCCTGATCGACGGGGAACCGGTCTATGATTCCGAAAAAGGGATCAACCTGCCCCCGAACAAGCGCGATATCGGCTTCCTTTTTCAGAACTATGCCCTGTGGCCGCATATGACGGTCTATGAAAATATTTCGTTTGGTCTGGAAATGCTGAAGTGGGACAGGCAGCGCATTCGCAAGAGGATCGATGAGCTGCTGGCGCTTCTGAAGATCGAACAGTTCGAAAAGCGCTACCCGGCGGAGCTTTCCGGCGGGCAGCAGCAGCGTGTGGCGATCGCGCGTACGCTTGCTCCCAGCCCGCGGGTGCTTTTCATGGATGAACCGCTGAGCAATCTGGACGCAAAACTGCGGCAGGAAATGCGTGCGGAGCTGAAGCGTCTGCATTCGGACACAAACAGCACATTCGTATATGTAACGCATGATCAGCTGGAAGCGATGACGCTGTCGACCCGTGTCTGCCTGATGGAGACCGGGCTGCTGCAGCAGTATGCCCCGCCGCTGGAGGTCTATAACCAGCCGGCAAATAAATTTGTGGCCGGCTTTGTCGGCAATCCGACGATGAATTTCATCCCGGCAAAGCTGACCGGCAGGACCCCGGACGGGATGAAACTTTCGCTGCTCGGCAAACAGATGCTGTTTACTCCGAAAGCCGAACCGGGATCCTGCGGGGAAAATGTTGTGCTCGGTGTCCGGCCGGAGTTCCTTCCTATCCGGGAGAACGGACCGATCACGGGGCGGATCTATTCGACCCTGCCGACCGGGATGGAGACAACGGTCCAGGTAACCTGTCAGGACACAAAGATGACCGGGGTGGTCTTCGGTTCCGTGGACTTCCCGATCGATTCCACCGTAAATCTTGATATTACCGGGGATGCGCTGATCCTGTTTGATGAAGAGACGGGAAAGAGCGCGGCATACGGTTCGGCAAAGTTTCTGTGACCGTCCGCCCGGATCAATTCTGAGATAACGAACAGGGACAGCGATCATGCTGTCCCTGTTTTGATTCATGGTAGAGAAAACCACCTGCTAAGCAGGTGGAGCCGAAGAGCTTTAGCATAATGCTTATCGGGAGCATGCTGCCGGACCTGAATATGTG
>CADBKS010000214.1 GCA_902795255.1 uncultured Chloroflexota bacterium | reverse complement strand
AGGATCTCCGCCGGTGTGTCGGTACCGTCCGAAACAGTTGAATGCATGTGAAGGTCGATTTTTCTGATTTCAGTCATGATCCGTTTTTTCTCCTCTGCGGGTTTTTTATTGAAAAGGCATCCTGCGGTAAGGGCTGAATTTGATGTGCGCATGGCAGTCGGAAGGGAGGGAGTGCTTCGCACAAGGCGCGGCCCGAACGTTCGTGTGTTTGCATAAGTGACCTGTTCCAGAAAGTGCGGACTGCGTCCGCGCCTGTTTATATGCGGAACAGGAGCTTCGCAGCGCCGGGTTTTATCAGCCGGGGGCGGTCGGGGCGGCCTGGCGGCAGTCCAACACCTGCACTGTATGGGGCAGACTGCTCCCATTCCTTTCCGGATTCGGTGCAGAAGCTGCGCCCTTCAGTTAATATACCTGAAATAACAAAAATATTCCCGGCTCTTTATCGGCGTCCCCGCAATCAGCAGCAGCTTTTTATGCGGCAGGAGCGGTGCCCGGGAGCTTCTTTTCCATCTTCAGGATGTTCTTCCCATCCCGATATTCATACCGGAAGGAATCCATCATCTTTTTGGCCATGAAGATCCCCAGACCGCCGATCTGCCGTTCCTCCGCGCCGGCTGTCACATCAGGATCGGTCTTTGCCTCCGGATCAAACGGCAGCCCGCTGTCCGTGAACGTCAGCTCCAGCGTGTTGGTATCCTCATTCACATCCGCGCGGATCACCACGTTCCCGCGTCCGTCCGGATAAGCGTAGCCGGCGATATTGATGAAGATCTCTTCGGCCGCAATCGCGACCTGCGTCCGGATCTTCGCCGGGCAGTTTTCCTCTTCAAGGATACGGTCAATGAAAGCCAGAACCTCCGGGAGCCGGTCCTTATCGGCAGGGAACACCTGTTCGTTGCAGGTGAACAGGAGCGTGTCGGTCTTCTCAAGCAGCCGGACCAGCTTTTCCTTCCAGAGTTCAACGGTGCGCCGTCCTTCTTCCGTTTCAAGCTCACCGCGGCGGATGGCCCGGCGGATCATCCGGCTGTAACCGACGATCCGCGCCTTATCCTCGACCGCACGGATCTTTCTCTTATTCTCCGTGCCCAGATAGGCCGCCAGCACCTTCTGCCAGAAGACCCGGCCGGTGTCCGAATCAAAGCCCATGAAACTCTTAATGACATCCGGGTCATATTCCCCGTAACCGACAGACGCGTTATACATGGAACCGAGTTCGATCACCGGGTAACCGACCGCAAGCGTATCCATATCGATCAGCAGCACCTCGTCACCCGCGAGCTCGACATTCTTTGTATGGTAGTCCCCGTGGATCATATGATCAACATCCGGGACCTCACGGGCCATCGCGGAAAGCTTCTTCCCTGCCGCTTCCGGAAGGTACGCGGCGGTGAAATCCGCCCAGTCGATCAGCCAGTCCCGAGAATCCGGAAGATCCCCGTGCGGGACCTCGGTCCCGTGGATCTTTTTCAGCAGACCGACGAACTCCTTCACGCACCAGTCCATTTTCCCCGGATCCTCGGCAAGGATCTTCGAAAAAGAAGTCGCATTCAGCAGCTCATAGACCGATCCGTAATTGTCCCCGACCCGGACCACATCGTAAGAGATCGCTGTGGGGATCCCGAGGATCAGGGCTTTGCGGGCCAGTTCCCGTTCCAGTTTGATATCTTCCAGCGAAGCACCGTTGTGCAGCACCTTGACCACATTGTCCCGGTCGAGCCGGTAAACCACCCCGTTCGCTCCGCGGCCGATCTCTTCGGCACCTTCCACGGAAACCACCCGAAAGGCTTTTTCCACCCGCATCATTTCCGTAAACCCGGTCATTTCCAGGATCTCGTAAACGTCGGAATTCACACCCGTGATGAAGAGATCCGGGCAGTTTTTCCGTACACGGAGGATCACCCGCAGGCCGGCGCTGGAGATATACGCCAGGTCATCCGCGGCCAGTTCCACCGGGAGCCCCGGAGCGTGTCCGAGGATCTCCAGGATCCCCTTTTCGATATCCGCCGAATTGACCGAATCGATCCGGCCGGACAACCGGATCCGCACCCGGTCCGTCAGGATTTCACTTTTAAGTTCATTCATAATTTATTTCCGCGTCCTTTCGGAAAAATGCAAACAGCGGGATCGTACCGCGGAAGCAGCTCCCTGCGTCCGTACCGGATCATCCGCTGTTCAACAATTATGATCAGTCAGCAGCACCGCAGCCTAACGGATCGTCAGGATGTCCGTAAATCCGGTGACCTCGAAGATCTCCTTCACGATCTCATTGACGCCGCAGACAGTCATCGTCCCCTTCTGGGCGTTCATCTGTTTCTGGGCTGAGAGCAGGACCCGCAGCCCGGCTGAAGAGATATAGTCAAGCGCGGAAAAATCCAGGGTCAGATCCGTAACACCGTTCAGGCTGTTCTTCAGTTCCGTTTCGAACTGCGGGGCCGTATTGGTATCCAGACGGCCGCTGACCGCCATTTCCAGCTTCGTGCCGTCAAGGTTCTTTTTGATTTCCATCTTATGCCTCCATAAAAATGATAATTCCGTATAGATGCGGCCGCCGGCCCGTTTCAATGCATCCGCAAAGCTTATTTTGCTTGTGCCGCGGGCGCTTCGGGTGTAGCGGTCCGCAGTGCCGTTTCAATGATCCAGCCGTCCAGCCCGTCAAAAGTCCGGACACTGACCCAGGTGATCCCGTCCACAACGACAGTATCGCCCGTGATCTCCAGCGCGTTGCCGTTATAGTACCCGCGGATCACTTCCGCACTGGTCACCGGTGACGAACGCACGTAAACACCCGGATCATTGCTCACATAGATGATACCCCAGACCGGCGTCGGCGTCATATACTCCGTCGGGGTCGGGGTTTTGGTCGGGATGAGCGTCCGGGTCGGCGTCATCGTCGGCGTCAGCGTGGGCGTGGAAGTCGGCGTATCTGTCGGCGTTGCCGTACTGGTTTCAGTCGCCGTAGCAGTAGGCGTCGCGGTGGCCGTTTCAGTCGGGGTGGCCGTCGGGGTATCCGTCGGCGTGTTCGTGGCTGTCGGCGTAAAGGTTTCCGTCGGGGTCGGGGTGGATGTATCGGTCGGGGTGGGCGTGAGCGTGTTCGTCGGTGTAAAGGTGACCAGGTTCAGCTCCTGCAGCTTATCCGCTTTGGGCTGGCTGATCCGTTCCCGCACGGAGAACGGCAGCAGACCGAAGCCTTCCGCAGCGATCCCGGCACCGAGCGCGATCACGATCAGGCACATCACCACACTGCCGAAGTTGAAGGACGCGGCCCGCATCAGGATGAAGAGGATCACGGCCGCCGTGAGCGCGATGATGCTGTAGACCAGCGCAGCTTCCAGGGACGGAAGGATATAATGCCGGTTCCCGGAGAAATATCCCCAGACAGCGACCGTCAGCGGCGCCATGATGAAAAGCATCAGCGCGGAGCTGAAGGCACCGATCGCCATCGAAGTGCTGCGTTTCAGCAGCACCACCGTAAAGACAGCCGAAATAATGACCGTGATCACGGTGTAGAGGTCATAGGAAGAAAAGAAATCGGCCGCAGCGCCGTTCGCGGCAAAGCCTTTCGTCTGCGCGAACCATACCGCACCGGCGGAGCCCGCCAGATAGAGCAGCTGCATGAGCAGATATTTGCCCAGGGATTTCAGGAAAAAGCGCAGCGATCCGGCCCCGCAGGAAAGGGCAAGGCCGATGAAAGGGCCGGCGAAGGGGATCAGAGCCGCGGTCAGGATCCACAGCGGGGACGCGTTCAGCATCAGCGCGGCGCCCGCGCAGAGCCCGGCAAGCAGGGCGAACAGGTAATCGTCCAGCGAGGGGATCAGTTTATGCGACAGTTCATTCTGGAATATCTGGCGTGGATTTTTTGGTTCAATGTGAAGCCCGCGCTTCTTATACCGCTTCCGCGCTTCGCTTTCATATTCGTTGGTATTCATAGGCTCTCTCTCCATATCCTATATACTTAATCTATCATTATATCATAGTAGTTGGCCGGATCCGTTTGTCATCCTGCAGTTCGGAACCGAAAGCCGGGGCGGGGCGCACGGCAGGCTTCCCGGCAGCGGCATACCGCTTCACACATCATCCGCAAATGGCGGTGATTGTTTTATAATGAAGGGGAAAATCAGTCTATCTGTAAAGGATAACCTATGGTAAAGATCGCCCCTTCAATTCTCAACGGAAATATGTGTGATATCGCCGCTACGGTCAAAATGCTGGACAACGCGGAAGCGGACTGGATCCATCTTGACGTTATGGACGGCGTCTTCGTCCCGAACCTCACCTTCGGCCCGAAAACCATCGCGGACCTGCGCCCGCTGACCAAAACCTTCCTGGATGCCCATCTGATGGTGCAGGATCCAAACGTCCTGCTGGATGAATTCGCGAAAGCCGGCGCGGACATGATCACCGTGCATTATGAATCGCAGGGATGCGCCCATCTGGACCGCGTGATCCAGCGCATCCACGGACTCGGCCTCAAAGCCGGCGTCGCGCTCAACCCCGCCACCCCGGAGTCCGTTCTGGATTACGTTCTCGACAGCCTGGATATGGTCCTGATGATGTCGGTCAACCCCGGATTCGGCGGACAGAAATTCATCCCGTACGTTCTCCGGAAGATCGAAGCGGTCGCCAACACCGCGGCCAAACGCGGTCTGAGCCCTGAGATCGAAGTGGACGGCGGGGTGAAAGTCACCAACGCCGCCGACGTCATCAACGCCGGGGCGACGGTCCTGGTCGCGGGAACGGCAGTCATCCAGGCCCCCGATCCGGCAGAAGCGATCCGCCAGCTCCGAAGCGCCGCCAATCA
>CADBKS010000213.1 GCA_902795255.1 uncultured Chloroflexota bacterium | reverse complement strand
CAGCATTTCATCCAGCAGCTTTTATATGACGGAACGAATACAGGGAAACTGCTGGAACGGATGCAGCGGCTGAAGCTGGACTTCATCAGGAAATATTATCTCACCGCGGTCTGCTCTTTTGACACCCCGAACACTGACCACAAACTGCTTGAAAACACTGTACAGAAGATCCTTGCTGAAGAACCGATGGAATATTGTTTCAACCATGCGGATCAGATGACACTGCTTGCCTATGACAACGACCCGGATCTGCTGAATGAACGGGTCTACCGCTTCATCAACATCCTGCGGCATGAACTTCAGGACGTTTGTCCGGTGATCACGACCGTCATCAGCGTCCCGGTTCAGCGGCTGGGAGCGATCAGTGAAGCCTACCGCACCGCGGCCGGTCTGCTGAAAACAGTCAGCGGCGTTGCTGCCGGACAGGTGATCAACGTAAATGACACGGCACAGGTGGCAGCCAATACGATGCAGTACAGCAAACCTTTTGAAGAAGATTTCCGGCTGAAACTGCAACATACGGAAATACAGGACATTCCGAAACTGATCGATGATCTTTTTGATTCACCTTCGGGAGAGCAACTCAACAGCAGAATGATCCGGTACAATGCCCTGATCAGCCTTGCAAAGATCACCGCACAGATGATCACGAAAAACAACCCGGATACGGATGAGAAAGATATACTGGCTCAGATCTCCGGCCGCTTCGATATTCTCGCGGCCGCCGAAAGCAAGAACATCTTCCGCAAAACCGTGCAGGAAATGCTCGAAATGGCGCTGAATTCCCGTCAGGAAGACCCGGGCGAAATAAAAAACAGCCATGTGATCAGCCAGGCGGAAAAATACCTGAGGGAAAATTTCTGCGATCCGAACATTTCGCTGATCAGCGTTGCCGCGCATGTCTGCATGAGCCCGGCATATTTCAGCACAGTCTTCTCACAGACCACAGGGCGTTCTTTTATCAATTATCTCACAGCGCTCCGGATCGAAAGGGCAAAGGAACTTCTGTCCGGAAGCAGCATGAAACTGTCCGATATCGCTCTTGAGATCGGTTACAGCGAACCGAATTATTTCAGCCACGTCTTCCGGAAAACGGAAGGAATGACACCGAAAGAATACAGGAACAGCTCACAGATCAGTAGCCGCGCTGCGAAATGACCTCTTCGGTTACATTTGACGCATCAAAGGACGTTTCTTCTACATAAGTGAATTTCGGCGGTTTTTCACCGCGTTCCAGCTGTTCGATGATCGACCTGACTCTCGGGCCGTGCATCGGGTTGCATTCAACATCCAGATTCATTTCACCCGAAAGGATCATCCGGAGAGCCGTTCCCGCGGCATCAAACGAAACGATTTTCACATCTTTGCCGGGTTCGATCCCTTTCTGCTTCAATGCTTCAACAGCACCGTAAGTCATGTTGTCATTTTCCGAATAGATCATATTGAATTCCATGCCGTCAGCCAGGATCATTTCCATCAGTTCCTGGCCTTTTGCCTGAACAAAATCCCCGGATCCCTGAAAAACAAGCTTCCATCCGGGATGTCCGGCAATTCCCGCAGACAGGCCGTCTGTGCGTCCGATTTGGGCAGAAGAGCCGATATGTCCCTGAAGATGGACGATATTGAGATCTTCCCCCAGATTCTCCTCCATCCAGGTCACGGCATTTTTTCCTTCCATATGAAAGTCACTGCCGACCCAGCAGGTGAACAGATCCGCATCCGACACTTCGATCATGCGGTCGACAATGATCACGGGGATCCCCGCGGTTTTGGCCTCCGTCAGAACCGTATCCCATCCAGCTTCGGTTTTGGGCGCCAGAACAATATAATCCACACCCTGATTGATAAAATTGCGGATCGCCGTGATCTGCTTCTCCTGTTTCTGCTGAGCATCATCAAAAATCAGGCGGAATCCGTTTTCGGGAGAAAGTGCCTGCTGCATGCTGAGCGTATTGGCATCCCGCCAGTCACTTTCAGATCCCACCTGGGAGAACCCGACCACGATCAGGTCATCCGGCTCGGACGGTTCCGTCTTTTTCGCCGGGGCTATACAGCCGCACAGCAGCAGAAGGGAGAAAAGAGTGAGCCATACCGGAAGATTTTTTCTCATAAGTGCTCCTTTTCATTCTGCGGCTGCACACCGTTCCCGGGCAGGGTCACCGTTACCACTGTGCCCCCGCCGGCCTGACTTTCAAAGGACAGCCCGTAAGAATTTCCGCAGTAAAGCCGGATCCGCTGGTCAACGTTTTTGATCCCAAACCCGTACCGGTTCTCCTGAAACTCACCGCTCTGGAAACGGGCAAGCTGCTCCGGGCTCATTCCGGCACCATTGTCCCGGACCTGGAGCAGGATATTTTCCCCTTTCCTTTCGCCGGTGATCGTGATCACGCCCCGGCCGCGCCGGTTTTTGATTCCATGATAAAGCGCGTTTTCGATCAGCGGCTGCAGGATCAGTTTCGGGACCATGCAGTCCTGAATATCCTCATCCACATCGATCGTATAGGAAAGAATATCGCTGTAACGGATCTGCTGGATCTCAAGGTAGCTGGCCGCCTGTGCCGTTTCATCCCGAAGCGTATGGATATCTTCCCCCTGACTGAGGGAATTCCTGAAAAATGTACTGAGGCTGGTGATCATATTGACCACATCTTCTTCCCGGTTGGATTCAGCCAGGATCGCAATGGAATCAAGGGTATTGTAAAGAAAATGCGGATTGATCTGCGCCTGGAGCAATTCAAGCTCAGCCCGGTGCAGGGAACGCTGATCCTCGATCTGTTTATCCATCAGCGTCCGGATATGGCCGGTCATCTCATTAAAGCTGTCATCCAGGATCTCAAGTTCGGTGATATTCGTCCGGATCGGGTCCGGACGGGAAAAATCATTTGCGCCGAATTGTTTGGCTTTCCGGGTCAGTTCAATGACCGGATCCGTAATGCGGCGGCTGATCTTCATTGAATACAGGAGCATTATCAGCACCAGGACCGAAGCACCGATCACCGAAAACACGATCAGTACGGTGCTTTGTCGACTGATCATTACACGCAGCCGTGCCAGTTCCTGCACTTCATCCGCGATAAAGTCATGCATATAATCGACGATCAGTGTTGTCAGGCCGGTCTCACCGCGGATATTTTTTTCAAGGAGCTGCATACGGAGATCATAGGATTCGGTCTCCGCGATCTCGATCATATAATTCCGCAGGTTCCGGCACATATACAGCATGGACTGGATGCGCCACTGATTGTCCGGCAGCAGGGTCGCGCCTTGAAGGCGGTGCAGTACTTCCTCCGCTTTGTCCAGTTCCTCCATCGGGAGATCCTCAACCGAATGTTCACTGCGCGGCTGGATCACATGATTATACATACCCAGGTCCAGCGCGCTTTTAAACTCCTTGTTGAAATCCGCGGCAGTGTTGGCAGACAGGAGCGCCCCTTCATACTGATGGTTGATCGAAAAGATCATCACATCCTCCGATGTATCGGGAATCTATTCGGGTCGATTGAAAAACGGCGTTCCTGACGGCAGCGGCACAATGCTGTATTCCGACCACCGTTATACAGGCAGCTTCAAAAACGGTCAGCCCGAAGGGAAAGGTGTTTTGTATATGAGGGACGGTGAAGAAAAGAAAGGTACGTTTTCGCTGAAAGCCTTTGAAGGCAGCACCGTGCTTGAATTTGCCGATATTTCCTATTATTATCTTCCGCAGGACAGCTTAGAACAGTAACGGCGATCCGCATTAAGAGATCAGACACTCTTTGTGCGGAAAACCTCAGCATACAGGACAAATGGACGCTTTTGTGTTTCGGCATAACAAAGCGCAGAGCGTTTCTTTTTTCGTCTGTGAAAGGAGCTTGTAATGAAAACGCTATACGTCAGCGATCTGGACGGAACTCTGCTGAACCGACAGGCAAAGCTCACTCCCTGTTCCGAACAACTGATAAGGGGTCTGATCGAAAAGGGAATGCTGTTTACGGTCGCAACAGCCAGAAGTCAGTCTGCGATCGGCTATTTGGAACAGCTTGATATCCGCATTCCCAGCATACACCTGAACGGCGTGCTGATGTACGATCACAGCCGACGGCAGTATATCGACTGTGTGCCGATGGATACCCGTGTGTCATTGGAGATCATCCGTATTCTGAAAAGTTACGACAGAATGTCGTTTGTCTATAAATTCGACAGCGACTGCGGCATCAATGTGGAATTTGAAAAACTCTCCAATGACGTGGAACGGAATTTCTTTGAGGCAAGGAAGAATAACGATTATAAGAGCTTTCGTCAGATCCCCGATATAACGGTCAGCGATGAAGATAAGGTGATCTATTTTACGATGGTCGACACCTATGAACGCCTGTACCCGATCTGTTCGGAGATCAGCAAACTCACAGGCGCAAAGGCGACTTTGTACAGCGACAACTACTCTGATATGTACTTTCTGGAAGTATTCAGCAGCAAAGCTACCAAGGCAAACGGTGTAAAAAAACTGAAAGAACTGTTGGGTGCAGACAGAGTGGTGGCGTTCGGGGATAATCTGAATGATCTGGAAATGCTGAAAAATGCCGATTACGGTATTGCTGTAGGCGATGCGGTAGAAGCAGTACGCAGGGAAGCTGATCTTGTGATCGGCAGAAGCGATGAAGACGGTGTTGCAAGATATCTTTACGAAACAGCGAAAGAACAAAATTAAGGCAACACCGCACAAAGACCGCCTTGCGGCTTAGCGCCACTGCTCTGCATAAGTTCCCGAAACCTTTCAGCGTTCGCCTTTGGCTCCGATCGAAGGGCGTCACTTAATCTGCTTGCATATTTTCCGT
>CADBKS010000212.1 GCA_902795255.1 uncultured Chloroflexota bacterium | reverse complement strand
TCAGTCGACTTGCGGAAGATCTCCTCATCGTTCCAGAATTTCAGGACCGATTCTTCCATCTCGTTGACATTCAGCTTCGGTGAAACAGGTTTAAACATTTACTTTCCTCACTGTTTATTGATAAGGATCCGGAATTCAGGATCCGGGTCTCAGCGCCCGCTCATATCCTTATCCGATCCGTGGTTCTGATTTAAAAAAACTTCCGTCCTCATGCAAGGGACGGAAGTTCCGCGGTACCACCCTGATTCCTGCCCGGGGGCAGGCACTCTTAGGATCCCGTTATCGGAGGATCAGACCGCGCGGCCTACTTGCGGAAAGCGTTCAGCTTTGTGCTCGGGAAGGATCTTCACCTGACGCCTGTCATCCGGCTTCCACCGCCCCGGACTCGCTGTGACCGCGCTTCAGGCTACTCGTTTCCGTCATCGCATTACGCCTAATTTAACCATAAAATGAGCATTTGGTCAAACGGTGTTATGACATTTGATACAGGGGCAGGAACGGAACTTTTGCCGCTTCCCGGCGTATTATGATAAGATTGAACAGGGAAACCTCCGCATCCCGTATTTTCGGGAACGCGGATCCCACAGCCCGTGCGGCGGTCACCCGTCTGCCGGACGATGATCTTTACAACACTGAACCTTATATTCCTGAAAGGAAAAACGACATGAAAAAGATTCTGATCGTACTGCTTGCCATGCTGCTTCTGTTTACCGCCGCCGTCTCTGCTGAGGAACAGGCACCCGACCCGCTTTATCAGAACATGATCGATGAACTTTTCCATATTCTCGACGGACAGGACAGCGGAGCCCTGACCGTGGAGGAAGATTACACCGTGATCTTTGCCTGGCTGAAGGGCCATCCGGCCTCCATGAACCTCGGCTACACCATCCGTGACGTGGACGGGAACGGCACGGATGAACTGCTGATCGGCGAAAACACACCGCTCGGCGAGACCGTTCTTTACAACATGTTCACGATCCGTGACGGCGAACTCGTGAACGTCTTCAATGGCTGGGACCGGAACCGCTATTACCTCTGCACCAACGGGAATTTCATCAACGAGGGATCCAGCGGCGCCATGCAGTCCTCAACGATTTACTACATCTACGCGAAGGGCGAAATGATCTTCATCCGTTCCGTGATCTACGACGCGACAATGGAACCGCAGGGGCCCTGGTTCGTCTCCTACGAAAAGGGCTGGATCAATGACGAACCTGACCCGACTTTGCAGGAGATCAGCCAGGAAAAAGCCATGGAGCTTTCCGGTGCCTTCACCTATGAGACCTTGGAGCTGACACCTTTCCTGAAGAAATAGGAATATCATGAAAAAGTTTTTTCCCATCCTGCTCCTTTTCCTGCTGCTGACCGCAGCGGCCCGGGCGGAAGACGCATACCGGGTCATTTTCACGGTCATGCCTTTCACGAGCAAAGTGAGCGGCCCGCGGGAGCCTTCCATCTTCTATGAGGAAATGCTGCCCGGCAGCCGGAAGCAGCTGGATCTGGAGGTCTTCACGGAGACCGTCACCATGGAAGCTGCAGGGCAGAAGATGGCTTTCGTGTTCGACCATGAACTGGAACTGATCGCGGAAGGCGTCACCGCCCCCGTGAGCCGGATCGTTCTTGAATCCGGCCGCACCGCTTCCCTGCGAACACCGACAATGGATGCCGGGGCCCGGCTGCAGATCTTCTGGTTCTCCGATGAGCCGGATCGGAACGCACCGGAGCCGGACCCGGTCTACCGGGATTTCATCCGGTCCATGAGCGGCATCCTGCGCGGAGAACCAAACGGCCGCTACGGTGCTTACGAAGATTACAGCGTGATGTTCCATGTCCGGTCCGACCCTGCCGGGGAGCCGGCACTGGGCTGGACGGTCATGGATATCGACGGGGACGGCAGGGATGAACTGCTCTTCGGCGAAATGCAGCCCGATATGACCGGGACCGTGCTTTATGACCTGTATACGATCACGGACGGGGAACTCGTGCACGTTTTTGACGGCTGGAACCGCAGCCGCTACTATCTGACGGAAGACGGCGGATTCCTGTGGGAAGGTTCCGGCAGCGCCGCGTGCTATTTCCGCGCGCATTACCGCTATACGGGGAATACACTGCAGCTGACCCGGGCGCTGATCCATGATGCGGAAAAAGATCCGGCACATCCCTGGTTCCTTTCCGACACCGACCCCATGGACGCAGATTCAGGACAGCCGGTCAGCGAGGCAGAAGCCCGACAGATCCTCTCCGGCTTCACCGCCCGGACGCTGGAACTGCAGCCTTTCGAAGACTGACCAGCCAACATTACGCAAACCTGCCGGCGGTCTGTGCCATAAAAATACGGCTTCAATACACCCAACAAAGTGAACGCTTATGAAAAGACGTTCCCGAAGCACTGCCCGGGAACGTCTTTTTTCTCTTCATATAGCCCCTGAAAAAGGCTGCTGCCGCTGACTGCGGGTGAGTCAATATAAGACCCTCCGGATAAACAAACAAATCTGTCCTCCCTGACACATCACCGGGGGTGCCGCGCCATGCGAAGCACAGCCTGCTGACATGCCGGTGCATACCTGAAATAAAAAACGATCCCGAAATGAGCGGGATCGTTTTTTATTTCAGGCTTTATTTACGGTCAGTACGTCAGGCCGAACTTTGCATAATACTCCGGAAGCTCCGCTTCCGTCAGCTCTTTGGCGAAGACCTCTCCGTTCCGGAACTCCTTGTAAAGATGCCCGTCCAGGGTGAAGCGGCCTTCGGCGGTCTTCATTGAGAACATTTCATCCGGGAAAAACGGTGAATCCGGATGCTTCTCACAGTAAAATGTCGGCGCGATGAAATCGACCTTCAGCTTCGGCTCTTCCGTAAAGGAATAAAACCGGCGCCATTCCCCGTGATGCAGATCCATCAGCACCCAGCCGAGGAAGGGATCCCGGTCGAAGCGGTAGCATTCATCGAACTGCGGCTGTTCAAGGCCTTCGATGAGTGCCACGGGGTACCGCGGGCAGACCTCACCGATCCCGACATCCGCGCACCACACGCCGTCAACGGCTTTGACGATCAGCACACGGTGCCGGCACATGGGGATCGAGCTCTCTCCCCGCAGATAGCGGGACGCCACATCCGTCACCTCATATCCCAGCTGACGTAGGAACCAGCCGAAGAGGCCGTTCAGCTCAAAACAGAACCCGCCCCGGCCGCGGGTGACGACCTTGTCAAACAGGGCATCCTCATCCAGCGAAAGCGGGACGGAGCGGATGATATCCAGATTTTCATACGGCACTGTTGTGCAGTGCGCGAACTGCAGTTCCTTCAGCAGGGCGGAATCCGGAACGATCTGCCGGGGCATTTCCAGCCCGATCCGTCTGAAATACGCTTCTACTTTCTCCATTGTGCCGAGATCTCCTCAAGAATTTCCATCACGGTCAGCAGCTGCTCCCGGGTGACATACGGCGAAGGTTTGTTCTCACGGATGCATTCCGCAAAGTGCTTCAGTTCGTTATAGTACCAGCCGCAGGGCGGGACGTTGATCCCGGTTGAGACCATTACCTCATCGGCGGTGTCAAAGACCTTTGGCTCATGATCGAACTGATAGGCCTTCAGCGTTGTTCCGTCATTGATCATCATGCCGTTTTCGAAATAAACACGCCAGCGCGCGGTCCAGGGGATATCGGCATTGAACCAGGCGGCCTCCCCGCCAACGTGAAGCGCTCCGTAATTGTAAATAATACGGAATTGCTCCGGATAGTTCTTTCCTTCGCCGCTGCAGGAGGTGAAGGAAAAGCTCTCCGGTTTCCCGAAAAGGGAGACGATCACATCCAGATCATGGATGTGCAGATCATAGGGAAGCAGGCCTGATTTCGCCGCGTCAAACAGCCAGCCGTCGGCAGCCCAGCGCGGGCAGGCCGAAAGCCGTTCAAAATAAGCGTCCAGCGGTTTTCCGT
This sequence comes from uncultured Chloroflexota bacterium, assembly GCA_902795255.1. The sequence continues at coordinate 6,105 of CADBKS010000212.1, read as the reverse complement.
AAACACCGCTCCGGACGGCTTCGCGCAGATAACCGACTTCCTTCGTAAACTGCAGGACCTGCGCCACAAAAAGCAGACAGCCCCGCTTTTCCGCCTCATCAAGCATCTCTTTCGCGTCCTTCAGCGAGAGCGCGATCGGCTTTTCGGTGATCGTGTTCTTCCCGCGGGAAAGGCTCTCCATCACCATATCATGGTGCAGAAAGGTCGGCGTGCAGATGTCGACCAGGTCGACGTCCGTATGGTCGAGCATTTCCGCGATGGTCTTGAAGCGGGGCAAGCCCCACTCCGCGGCGGTTTTTACGGATGCTTCCGCGCTGTCACAGACGGCAGTCACTTCATATTCCGGCAGGTACTGATAGTTGGCGTAATGGACTTTCCCCATTCCGCCGGTACCGACCAGAGCGACCCTGATTTTTTCCATAAGATTTCCTTTCAGCCCCAAAGCGGAGGAGCAGGTCCGGACGGGAACGGCTTTTTCCGTGCCCGCTCCGGACGCTTCCCTCACTTTTACAGGGCACAGATCAGAAAACGAAGCCCTGCGAACGCAGATACGCCGCGGAATCCATGACGGCCTGATTCACTTCGGCAAGGTCTTTCGGACCGGCCTGCGTGAACTCGATCTCAATCGAATAAGGGCTGAGGTTGTCCGCTTCGTCCATCATCTTGAAGAGCTCGGGGAAGGGCACGTAGCCTTTGCCGAGCGCGGGGAAGTTCCATTCCTGACGCCCGCCGGCTTTTTCCTTGATATGGACATAGCCGATCCGGTCCATACAGCCGCCGAAATCCTGAACGACATCCACATCACCATAGAAGATCGCGTTGGCGGTGTCATAGTTGATCAGGACCCGGTCCGAGCCGACCAGTTCACAGATCTCCTTCAGGACCGCACCGGTCCCGTGGTCCCCGTGGACCTCAAGGACGAGTTTCATATCGAGTTTTTCGGATGCGTGCGGCAGTTTCAGCGTTGGCCGCCGTCGCGTTATCCTTCAGGTGGGCCTCCCCGATCGAGGAAACGATGTACTCCGCACCGAAAAACTTCGCCAGGCAGATATTATTGCGGAAATCCTGTTCCCGTTCCGGGTCCATCAGGTTCGTATGGCCGGACATGGCAAAGGGGATCAGGTCATAAGATTCAAGCAGACGCTGCACTTCCAGCAGCCGGGCAAAGGACTGATCCGGGAAAACATGTTCCGTCCAGCCTTTGGTCGCCGTCAGCTCGATATAGTGAAAACCCGCGTCACGGATCCCGGCGGCCGCTTCCTCAATGGAAAAACCATGGTAACAGTTTGAATTGACGGCAATGATGCGATTTTTCATGGTCCCGGCCTCTCTTTATTCGAGGAAATTGTCCAGATAATGCTTGGAAAGACGGATGGAGGAGAGGATATCCCCCCGGCTGCCTTCAAAAGCCTTGTCTTCCACCTCGATCACGGCACAGCCGTCATAGCGGATGTCATTCAGCGCGGAAATGAAGGCGCTCCAGTTCACATCTCCCTGCCCCGGGATCTTCGGCGACATGTAATCCAGCGGGTACGCCAGCACGCCGCATTCCGCGAGCTTTTCGGGGTAGAGTTTGATATCCTTGAAGTGGATATGGAACAGGCGGTCCCTGAATTCATAGACGGTCTTCAGATAATCCAGCTGCTGCCAGACATAATGGCTCGGGTCGAAATTCAGGCCGAAATTCGGGGACGGGATGATCTCGAAGAGCTTCCGGTAGATCGCGGGCGTGCACATCAGGTTCTGTCCGCCAGGCCACTGATCGGGGCCGAAAAGCATCGGGCAGTTTTCGATGCCGACCTTTACGCCGCAGGATTCGGCCAGGCTGATGATATCCGGCCAGATCTGTTTGAAGAGCTCAATATTCTCCTCAACGGACCGGTACTGGTCGCGACCAATGCATTCCGTTTTTCCGGATCCGGATCCATGGTGTTGGGATAAAAGGCGAGTGAGGAGATCTGAATATTTTTCGCCTTCGCGGCATCCAGGACATGCTGCGCATACGCGTCATCTTCCAGAACGCGTTCCGCGTCGATATGGGAAACCCCGGCGTAGCGGCGTTCCGCTTTGCCCGCCGGCCAGCAGGCAACTTCCAGGCACTTGAAGCCCATTTCCGCGGCGATATCCAGCGCCTCTTCATACGTCCAGCCATCCAGGATGGCGGTCAAAAGTCCGAATTTGATCATCTTCTCTCTCCTTTCAGCAGTTTTCAGGAATATCGACCGTCTGCCCGCATTCCGAGGAACGGATGGAGGCGAAAACGGCGCGCATCGCGTACAGTGCGGATTCACCGGAGATCTCCGGCGGGGTATTGGTGGTCAGGCACTTCATCCACAGGTCGATGACGCCGGATTTTGTCTGGTTGTCATTGGTCTGGATCTGCTCCACATCAAAGACCTGCTCCGTTCCGTCGGCAAGTTTGACAACGATGGAATGTTCCGGATCATCATAAATGCGCATGATGCCCTTTTCCCCGTAAAGGATCGTGGAATTGTCTTCCGCACCGTAATAGGTCCAGCTGGCGGTCATGGTACCCATGATCCCGCCGGTCATTTCATAAATGCAGATGGCGTTGTCATCCACGCCGATCAGTTTCCCGTCAGCCCCGCGCTTGTCCAGCGTGCTGAGACGGGCGGTCGTGCGGATCACACGTTCACCGGTCAGGAACTGGATCAGGTCGGTCTTGTGCACGCCCAGATCCGCCATCGCGCCCATCGCGGCGCGTTTTTTATCAAAGAACCAGACGTTCTTTCCGGGGGTGATGGACCAGGTTTCCGGTCCGCCGTGTCCGAAGGCCGTACGGAAGGTGATGACTCTGCCGATCAGTCCGGCATCCAGCAGCTCCTTCGCGCGGACATGCGCCTTGGCCAGGCGCTGGTTGTGACCGATCATCAGGAACTTTCCGGCCTTTTTCGCCTCGCTCACCATCGCCTCGCAGTCCTCAAGGGTCACTGCCATCGGCTTTTCGCACAGCACATGCTTGCCGGCCCGCAGCGCTTTGATCGTCAGTTCCGCATGGGCGTTGTTCGCCACACAGACGGAGACCGCACCGATCTCCGGATCCGCCAGCAATTCATCGGCTGTGGCATAGGCTTTTCCGCCGTATTTTTCGGCCATTTCCTGCGCGCGTTCAAGGCTCAGGTCAAAAAATCCTTTGAGTTCCGCGTCCGGGTTATCCGCGTATTCGGGAATGTGCCGCACCTGTGCGATCTTTCCGCATCCCAGCATTCCGATTCCGATCGTCATATCTTACCTCCAAAATAAAGGCGGGCAGCGCTTTCCGAACCGTCTGCCCGCTCACAATTGAAAACGAATTAATTATCCTTCTTCTGCAGCAGCACCGCGAAGATGATGATCAGGCCCTTGACCGCTTCCGTGAGGAAGGTCGGCACACCGACAGAGTTGAGGATGTTGTTCATCACACCGGTGATCAGCATCCCGAGGAAAGCCCCGATCAGGGAGCCGCGTCCGCCGCTCATGGCCGTACCGCCGACGATGACCGCCGCGATGGCGTCCATCTCATAACCGCTGCCGGCATTCGCGAAGTCCATGGAGCCGATGCGCGCGATATAGATCACCGCGCCCAGAGCGCACATCACACCGCAGAGGGAATAGATCATGCGCTTGGTCCGGCTAACGTTGATCCCGGAGAGCTTCGCCGCCCGTTCATTCGAACCGATGGCGATGGTCTGCCGGCCGAAAGCCGTCTTTTTGAAAATTATGTGCATGATGATCACGATCAGGATCCAGTAAATGATCGGCAGGATGACCTGGCCGTTGATCTTTGTGGAAGTGATCGCCTTGAACCCCGCGGGGACGGTCGGGTTGAATTTCTTGGTCAGCTGCTGCGTGACCGAACGGTAGATCTTCATCGTGCCAAGGGTCGCGATAAACGGGGGGAGCTTCCCGACCGCCACCAGCGTACCGTTCAGATAGCCGAGAATGCATCCGAGGATCAGGATCACGATGATCGCCACGGCATAGGCCGCCGGTCCCGTGAGCCCGATCTGCATCAGACCGCCGAAATTCGGATCGATCAGGTAAAGCAGGATCGCGCCGAGCGCGCAGATCTGTGAGCCGACGGAAAGGTCGATCCCGCCGGAAATGATCACAAAACACATCCCGAGAGCGATCAGCCCCGCATAGGTATTGTTGCGCAGGATGTTCAGCCAGGCCATCCGCATCTTCGGGAAGAGCCCAGAAAATGAACCCGCGATATTGCCCATCACGATGGACTGGATCACGACCATCACCAGCAGGGCGAAGATCGTTGAGAACAGAGCGTTATGCGCCCAGTTGTCTTTGAACCATTCGAGAATTCCGTTCTTTTTATTCGTGTTTGCCTTTTCCATTATGCTGCTTACTCCGTTTCGTGTTTGTGCCCGCCTGTCGCGAGGAACATAATATTGTGTTCTGTCATTTCTTTTTCGCCTTCGACCAGCCCGGCCTGTTCGCCGTGGAACATGACGTACGCACGGTCGCAGACCCGGATGATCTCCTGAGCCTCCGAGGAGAGGACGATGACGGCCACGCCGTCATCAGCAAGCCGGTGGATGATCTGGTAGATTTCTTCCTTCGCGCCGACATCTACGCCCTGGGTCGGGTTGTCAAGGATCAGGACCTTCGGCCCCGCCATCAGCCATTTGGCCAGGACGACCTTCTGCTGGTTGCCGCCGGAAAGGCTGGTGATCAGGTCATACTGGTCACCCATCTTGATGCGCAGCGCATCTACCTGCTTTTTGAAAAGCGCTTCCTGTTTTTTCCTGTTGATAAAGATCCCGCTGACGATTTTCGGGAGATGGACGATCGACCCGTTATCCAGGATCGTCATATCCTTGAGGATGGCGTTTTCCTTCCGGTTGCGCGGCAGGTAGGCGATCCCGCGCTCCAGAGCCTCATGCGTGTTTTTCACCCGGATCTCATTTCCTTCCAGGAAAACGGAGCCGCTGTAGCGGTTCCCCATCGCGCCGAAAACAGTCAGGAAAAGTTCACTCCGTCCGTCGCCCAGCAATCCGGTCACGCCCAGCACTTCACCCTCATGCACCGAGAGGGAGATATTCCGGAAGTTGCGGCCGTCGCTGAGGTTTTCCAGACGCAGCACCTCTTTTCCGTACGCACCGCTGCGCTGATTGACCCCCGAGGTCACCTCATGGCCGACCATATAGGCTGCAAGCTTTCGGGTGTCCGTATCGGCAACGGCCCCTGCGGCGACCATATTGCCGTCCCGCAGGACCGTAAAGCGGTCGCAGATCTCCATGACTTCGTTGAGCTTATGGGAGATGAAAATGATCCCGACGCCCTGTTCCTTCAGCGTGCGCATCATCGCGAAAACACGCCGGATCTCCGGCTCGGTCAGGGAGGTCGTCGGTTCATCCATGATGATGACGGAAGCTTCCTGCAGCAGGGCCCGCGAGATCTCCACGATCTGTTTATAGGACGCGTCCAGATCGCGGACCATCGTTTTCGGATCCAGATCCACATCCATCCGTTCGAAAAGCTCTTTCGTTTTTTGGATCATCTGCGCCTTGTCCAGAAACATCCCTTTCCGGGGCAGATGGGTGATGAACATGTTTTCATAGATCGTCAGGTCATTGACCAGGTTCAGCTCCTGGTGAATAAACCCGATCCCGGCATCCAGCGAGTCCACCGGAGATCCGAAATGAACCTCTTTCCCGTCGATCAGGATCGTGCCGCTGTCAGCCGGGAGCACGCCGCCCAGGATATTCATCAGGGTGGACTTTCCCGCCCCGTTTTCTCCCAGCAGCGCACAGATCTCACCGCTCTGCAGCGTGAAGTCTACATCCGTCAGCACGTTGTTCGCGCCGAAGGATTTGTAGATGTTTTTCATGAGTAAATTCAAGGAGCCACCTCCTGTTATGCGATATGAAAAAATTATAGCATAAGGCGTTTAATTTGGCCATAGATGGAAACCTGAAAATTGGTTTCCGCCGCTGGATCGCGGTGGGACCTGTCACGAGCAGAAGATACAAAAATAATTTCGGTGACTCAGGCACACTAACAGGGGGTGCCGGGGGCAACGGGCGGCTTTAGCCGGCACGTGCCCTCGGCCAATAAAATCAGGCGCGGCCAGCGGCTTAAGCAAAC
>CADBKS010000211.1 GCA_902795255.1 uncultured Chloroflexota bacterium | reverse complement strand
CGGAAAGGTTATGTACTTGAAATGATGGCCGCGTTTGAACCGCAGTTCAGTTGGTTCTTCAAATGGTGGGTCCAGCTCTTCGGTGAAAGCGAAGGGAAAGACGGCAAAGGGATCTTCCCGGTCGCGGCAGAATACTCCGAAGAACTCCACGCGGTCGGTCAGTACCTGCAGGACGGCGCGCCGCTGATGTTTGAGACTTTCCTGGATGTGAAAGAGCCGAACAGCAGTCTGGTCATCCACAGCGACGGGAAGCAGGACTATTTCGATTATCTGAACGATAAGGATTTCTTCGACATCAACAAAGCTGCCTTCAGCGCGACCGTCACCGCGCACAGCCAGAAAATGCCCTGCGTAATCTTTGAGCTGGATTCTCTTGATACATATCACTTCGGGCAGCTGTTTTACTTCTTCCAGTTCGCCTGCTACGTTTCCGGCGAGATCCTCGGCATCAACCCCTTTGATCAGCCGGGCGTGGAAGCCTACAAGGGCTGGATGTTCCAGGCACTTGGAAAATAATCTGCTGAAGATATCTGAAGGATAATTCCATTTTGATAATAATTGGGGACAGTCCGGCGCCGTGCATACAGCATCGCAGGACTGTCCTCTTCAAATAAGGAGTGATTACAAATGAAGGCTATTATGGTAATGTATGATTCACTGTGCAGAAGGTTTTTATCAACCTATGGGTGCGGAGATGTTTATACACCAAATTTTGACAGACTCGCAGGAAAAGCCGTAACTTTTGACAACTGTTACATTGGATCCATGCCATGTATGCCTGCAAGAAGAGAACTCCATACCGGCCGTTATAACTTTATGCACCGTAGTTGGGGGCCGATAGAACCGTTTGATGATTCAATGCCTTCAATGCTTGATAAAGCCGGGATCCACACACATCTGGTCTCAGATCATAAACATTATTGGGAGGATGGCGGAGCAACTTATCACTCACGCTATTCTACATGGGAGATCACAAGAGGTCAGGAGGGCGATCATTGGAAAGGCTATGAAGAATCAGCCGAAGATCCCAACAGAGTTCCTCATATCAAGCCTGTCCGGCGCGCTGCGATGAAACAGAAAGGGTTACGTCCTGCTGACGACTGGGATGTGATCAACCGGCAATTGATGACCCGTGAAGAAGATATGCCGCAGGCTGTTACCTTCAAAAACGGGCTTGAATTTATAGACAGGAATCATAATAAAGATAACTGGTTTCTTCATATCGAAACTTTTGACCCCCATGAGCCCTTTTTTGTCTCAGAGCGTTTCAAAAGAATGTATCAGGATCCGGATTATTGCGGACGCGAATATGACTGGCCGGGCTATCATGAAGTAGAAGAAACAGAAGAGGAACAACAGCGCTGCATCAACAACTATAAAGCGCTTGTGAGCATGTGCGATTTCTATCTCGGAAAGGTCCTTGATGCCATGGATCGCTATGATCTGTGGAAGGATACGATGCTTATTGTCAATACAGATCATGGCTTCATCCTTACAGAACACTGCTGGTGGGGGAAAAACCTGATGCCGCAATACAATGAGATCGCCCATCTGCCATTGTTTATCTGGGATCCCCGCTGCGGAAAAGAGGGTGAACGGCGGGAATCTCTTGTTCAGATGATCGATATGGCGCCTACACTGCTTCGGTTTTTCGGCCTTGAACCGACAGCGGATATGCTTGGACATGATTTAGCTGAAACGATAGATCATGATGAAAAAGTCAGAGATTATGCCTTTTTCGGGATCCATGGCGCTCATTTTAATGTGACGGACGGGCGCTATGTCTATATGCGGTGCCCCGATCCGGAAAAACCTCTGTATGAGTACACACTGATGCCGACTCATATGAATCAATTTTTCTCCGCGCAGGAACTTGAAACGGTCGAACTCGCTCAGCCTTTTTCTTTCACAAAAGGCTTGAAAACAATGAAGATCCGCACCGGATTCGTTCCGCATCTGACGCCGGAACGATTCGGCGAGCTTCTGTTTGATCTGACTGCTGATCCCGGAGAATTGGATCCGATCAGCGATGCGTCAGTTAAAATACGCATGACAGAGGCGATCCGGAAATGTCTGCAGGATAACGACGCTCCGGCAGAGTTATTTCAAAGGTTCTGTATCGATTAGTTTTTCATTTTGCTTTCGACCGGATGTTTTACGGAGCAGGCGCCTCTGCTTATCGGGGATCGGAAAAAGATCTTGAGAAAACGAAATTCTTTAGGAAAGGGTATAAAAATCATGGACTTACGGCCCAACATCATCATTATCAATCCTGATCAGATGCGTGCAGACAGCCTGCATCATTTGGGAAATGAAGCCGCCTATACACCAAACATGGACAAAATGACGCAGGATGGCGTTTCATTCTCGCAGGCATTTTGTCAAAACCCGGTCTGCACACCCTCCCGCTGTTCTTTCCTGACCGGACTTTACCCGCATGTTAACGGGCACAGGACGATGAGCAATCTGCTGAAACAACATGAAAGCAACCTGTTCCGGGAAGCGAAGGAAAGCGGTTATTATGTGTGGATGAATGCCCGCGGAGACAGTATCGCAGGGCAGGATGATCATTTGCATGAGATCAGCGTTGACGAAGTATGCTATGACATGGGTGATGACATGGGGACTGATGAAGGCCGCGGCGAAAAGGAGTCCGACCGTTATTTCTCCTTTTATCGGGGAATCGTCACTCCGAAAAGCGGAACGATTGCTAACAACGGCGATTTTGCATATACAAAAAGCCTCTGCAAGCGCATTATCAACAGGCCATCCGACAGACCGTTATTTGCTTTTTTAGGATTGTTTGATCCGCATCCGCCTTACAGAGTGGAACGGGAATTTTTGGATAAGATCGATGCGGAAAAAATCAAACCGCGGATCCGGAATATTGACCCCGAGGATAATAAGCCGAAGATGGAGCAGGGATTAATGAAAGGTTTGCGAGTCTTCGGATGGGATGAAGAACGAATCAGACAACTGCGTGCCGTTTATCTCGCACAATGCGCGAGAGTGGATCACCTGGTAGGCATGATCATTGACACGCTCAAAGACGAAGGGATCTACGATAACACGGCAATCTTTATTCTTTCCGATCATGGTGATTATACAGGGGATTACGGAATCGTCGAAAAAGCACAGAATTGTTTTCCGGATTGTCTTACGAACGTTCCGCTGCTGATAAAACCTCCCGCCGGAGTTGATATTGAGCCCGGAATCAATGATAATCTCGTTGAGCTGGTCGATTTTTATGCCACAGTTCTGGATCTTGGTGAAATTACAGCCGATCACGATCATTTCGGAAGAAGCCTGATTCCCACAATGCAGGACCATACCCGAAAGGTGAGAGAGTTCGTTACCTGTGAAGGTGGTAGAAGGTTGGCTGAACCCCAGGCCATGGAGCAAAATAATGCCGGAAGCTTTGCGGGTGATGAATACAGTGTGCGTAAAAGTCTCCAAGCACGGGAAGACGGTACCCATACCAAAGCGACGATGATCCGCGATGAGAAATATAAATACATCAGAAGACTTTATGAAAAAGACGAATTTTATGATCTTGCCATCGGAGAAAGCGTCAACCGGATCGATGATCCCGCATATCATGATGAAATCGTGAAAAAACAGATGCAGATGCTCACCTGGTATCAGGAGACCTGCGATATTGTTCCGCAAAAAGAAGACCAGCGGATGCAGAACGAATTTTATCTGAGAAGGATCGCCATGCGGGATCCTGAGAGAGCAGATCTGATCCGCGAAAAAATGCAGCATTCCGGTAAGAATTTCTTTGAAACGATGGCAGAAATGAACAAACAATCCTGAAGAAAAGGAACCATCATTGAACGACACAGCAGCTCTCGGTTCAGAAAGAATCGGAAAACTCTTCTGGAAAATGACGATTCCGGCTGTCACGGCACAGGTGATCAGCCTGCTCTATAACATTGTAGACCGCATATACATCGGCCATATGGAGGGGATCGGCGCCGCGGCACTGACCGGCGTTGGACTGCTTATGCCGATAACGACGCTGATCCATTCTTTTGCGATGCTGATCGCCTCCGGTGGTTCGCCATTGCTTTCCATCGAGCTAGGGAAAGATAATAAAGAACGCGCTGAGCAGATCCTCGGTACATGCACTGCAGCACTTATCGGTTTATCTGTGATCCTTTCCTCATTGCTTTTTTTTACGGCACCATCCCTGCTGCGGTTCTTCGGTGCATCCGATATAACATTTCCTTACGCAAATGCTTATTCCAGAATCTATATTCTCGGTATTCCTTTCATTATGATCACACTCGGGCTGAACCTGTTCATCAGTGGACAGGGATTCTCCAAAATCTCCATGTTAACGACCATCATCGGTGCCGTTCTCAACATTATTCTGGATCCGATTCTGATATTTTGGTTTGATATGGGTGTAGAGGGAGCTGCGATCGCAACAGTTTTTTCCCAGTCAGTCAGCACGTTTTGGATCCTTTCATTCCTGTGCGGGAAAAAGGCTACCGTCCGTATACGGAAAAAGCATCTGAAGATCTGCGGAGAGATCCTGATCTCCTGCCTTAGGCTGGGTGTTTCCGCTTTTGTGATGTTTTCGACCGAGAGCCTGCTTTCCATCGTTTTCACCCGTTCACTGGCCTCATACGGCGGAGATATCGCTGTCGGCTCCATGACAATCATCAGCAGTGTTTCGGCCATGCTGCACTATCCGGTAAGCGGTTTCACACAGGGCTGCAACCCAATCATCAGCTATAATTTCGGCTATGGAAGAAGTGACCGCATCAGGCAGGCCTTCAGCATTTTATTTAAGACCTGCGTGATTTACACCGCATTGATATGGCTGACCATCCTCATTCTTCCCCGGACAGTTGCCGGATTTTTTACAACAGATAAGGCAATGATCTCATACTGCGCCGGAGCGCTGATCCTGCTGATCCCGCTGATACTGATCTTACCGCGGGTCTTCAGCGGAGATCCGGTATTTCTGGTTTTTCTCGCCGAACCGGTCAGCGACCTGATCGCTGCCCTGGCATGTTCCGTTACATTTTTCAGGCGGTTCCGCGGAATTCTGGAAAAGGGACCGAAACCGATAGCATTATGAAAAATGCTGAAAACACAGTCGATCTAATTTTGAGGATGTTGATTTATGAAACAAAACTGTGATGAAAAAACAATCCATATCATTCGTTTTAACGGCAGGAAAGAGCAGGTTATAGATTTCTCCAATACCCTCAGCGACAAATATCATGCAGGTGCTGACTTGCGGATTGTAGAAGAGTTTCTTCATTTTCTATGCCATAACAAGAATCATTTGACATCGTTGTTGCATAGCAGCCTGCCGAGTCACCAGCTGTGTTTTGCCGCAGAGGAAAGCCGTATGACCGGCAAGACAATATTTTTGGAGCCGTAGAGTTATAAAGTAAATTACATATTAGAAAA
>CADBKS010000210.1 GCA_902795255.1 uncultured Chloroflexota bacterium | reverse complement strand
GCCAGGTTGACCAGGCGGCCTTCGCCCAGCAGATAGAGCCAGTTGCCGTTGCTCAGTTTATAGCCCATGATGTTCGGTTTCATCGGTTTTGTCTCGACAGCGATCTTTTCAAGGGAGGCCACATCGACTTCCACATTGAAATGGCCTGCGTTGGAAAGCAGTACGCCGTCTTTCATGGAATAGAAGTGCTCTTCGGTGATGACCCGGTTGCAGCCGGTAACGGTGACGAAAATGTCGCCGATCTTCGCTGCTTCTGCCATCGGCATCACTTCAAAACCGTCCATGACGGCTTCGATCGCCTTGACGGGATCAACTTCGGTCACGATCACTTTGGCGCCGAGTCCCTTCGCGCGCATGGCTGTACCGCGGCCGCACCAGCCGTAACCGGCCACGACCACATGTTTGCCCGCAACGATCAGGTTGGTAGTACCGTTGATGCCGTCAAAAACGGACTGGCCGGTGCCGTAACGGTTGTCAAACAGATGTTTGCAGTTGGCGTCATTGACATCGAACATGGGGAATTTCAGTTCTCCGTCTTTTTCCATCGCCTTCAGGCGGATGATGCCGGTAGTAGTTTCTTCCCCGCCGCCGATGACCTTTTTCTCGATCTCGGGATATTTGTTGTGGAGCATGTTGACGATGTCGCCGCCGTCATCAATGACGATATCCGGTTCGGATTTGACGACCATTTCGATGCACTTGTTGTATTCTTCTTCATCGCAGCCGTGGATGGCATAAACATTCAGACCGCCCGCGGCAAGCGCGGCCGCGACATCATCCTGTGTGGAGAGCGGATTGGACCCGGTGATATGCATTTCAGCGCCGCCTGCAGCAAGAACTCTGCAGAGATAAGCGGTTTTGGCTTCAAGATGCACGGAAAGTGCGATCTTCAGTCCTTTGAACGGCTGATCCTTTTCGAACTGTTCATGGATGCTGCGCATCAGCGGCATATTGCGGCGGACCCATTCGATCTTGTCATTTCCGGAAGGGGCAAGATTGATGTCACGAATATAGCTCATAAAAAATTCCTCCAGCTAAAACTGTTTTAACACATTGTCAGGATCTGAATGCCCGGGCATTCATTAACCGGTTAAATCATAGCATAAGAAGACAAAACAGTCAAAGGGGAATGTGTATGAAAGGTGATACATTAAAAAAAGCGGACCCGAAAAGGATCCGCTTTTGATGATCAGTGCGATGATCAGTCAGCCAGGTCGCTCACGAAGAAGGAGACCAGCGCCGCATCCAATGCGTTGACTGTGGCCGGGTCTTCGCCGTAGAAGCTGTAGGAGTGGCCGAGGTCACTGACGGTAATGACGACGGAGCCGAAAGCGTCCGCGCAGGCCTGGGAAACTGCCGGATCAACAATGAAGTCGTCGGTAGAATAAATGGTCAGGGATTTGCCATCATATTTCGCTGCGGCAAGTTCTGCCATATCTTCGCCGTATTTTTCAAGATCGGTGAAGAATTCGTTGGAAAGAAGCTGTTCGCCGAAAGCTCCGGGGAACGGATACATGTCATCAGTCCCCTTGATGGTTTCTTTCATCATGTCATAGTTTTCCTGACCGCCGAACATATCGACCATGTTCGCGAGGCTGACAGCCGGGGCAACGAAAGCGATGGAGTCGAATGTGATCATGTCCTCGATCAGCATCTGGCTGACGATGCGGCCGCCCATGGAGTAGCCCATGGCGCCGACTTTGGTCACGCCATAGGTTTCTTTGGCGTAATTGATGACGTCCAGGACATCATTGCACATATAGGACATTGCGTTGAGATGATAGTCTTCTTCAGAAGCACCGCAGCCCGGGAAATCCAGTTCGGCAACAAGAACGCCGCTCTTTGCCAGGTTGTTGGCAACGACATCATATCCGCCCCATTCGTTGTGGTTGCCATGATGGCCATGGATCAGGACAACGACAGATTCGGCATCGCCTTCCGGCAGAAGGAAATACGCAGGGATCTGCGCGTCACGGGTAGTGGAAGCAACGGAAACCTGAAGGTAATCCGCATCAGCGAACACAGCAGTGTTCAAAACCGCAAGAAGCAGCACAACACAAACTACATACATCAATTTCTTCATACAATACCCTTTCTGACAATGAATTTGTTTCACTGCCAGAATTGATTATAATCCGATATTTTAAATTTTCCGATCGGTTTTCGTCCGCAGTATGTTTCCGTCTGATCTTCCGAATGAGACAGGCGTACCTGGTACAACTGTCTCATTCAGAGGATCACTTCCATTTTGGTGCTGAGCGGTTTGAATCCCATGCGGTCATAGAAAGCTCTGGCGCTGTTGTTTCCTTCCCATACGTTGAGCGTTACGGTATAACAGCCGAGTGCTTTTGCCTCATTCCTGACATGTTCAAAAAGAGCCTGCCCGATATGCTGTCCGCGGGCTTTCTCATCAACGCACAGGTCATCGATATAAACGGACCGGAATTGGACCATGTTATCCCGGTTCGGCTGCTCTTTGATCTCACAGAATGCATATCCGAGAACGGTATCATTCTCATCCGCCGCGACGAATATTCTGCGGTCTTCCTCACACAGCATCACGGAAATCTCTTCATGGGAATATTTGGTCGTGCCCGGGACGAAATAGTCCGGGCGGATAGCAGCGTGCAGTTCAAGGACCTGAGACAGAAGATCCAGGATCCTGCTAATATCTTTTTCTGCGGCTCTTCGTATGATCATATGGAACTCCGATAAAATGGGATCTTACTGGAGAAGATTATAACGATTTGCCGGCAAAGAAGGGAAAAAAGTTACGCTCAGCGTTCGAATTCGTACAGGATCAGAATGGCAGCTGCCACCGCTGCGGTCTCCATCCGGTAGATCCGTTTCCCGAGCGTCGCGGGGATCCAGCCGAACTGTTTGGCTGTATCAGCTTCCTCCGGCGAAAAGCCGCCTTCAGGTCCTACCATAACAGCTGTTTTCTTCAGATGAGAGCGTTCCGGTTCGATGATCTCACGCAGGGTCTTCTGCTTTTCTTCCTCCCAGCAGAAGATCGCTTTATCCGCCCTGTCGGCTTCAGCCGCGGCCTGTTCGAACGGAACGGCGGGTTCCAGTACGGGAATGCGCGCCCGTCCGCATTGTTCGGCTGCTTCTTTGAGGATCTTTTCCCAGCGGCCGGTTTTGGAGGAAACATCTGCCGTTTTCCGGATCAGGGAGCGTTCCGTTACCATCGGAACGATGCGGGAAACACCGGCTTCAGTGCATTTCTGCAGGATCCATTCGAATTTTTCACGCTGGGTCAGGCCGATATAAAGGGATAACTCGATTTCCGGTTCACCTTCCGCGGGACGCTTTTCAAGGATCTCCGCGCTGAGGCGCTTTTCATCCTCGTAAACGATAGCTGCCTCGTAAAGAAAACCGTTATTATCCAGAAAGTGTACGATCGTTCCTTCTTTCAGCCGCAGAACTTTTCGGATCTGTGCGGAGACCTCTTCCGGAACAGCAACCGAATTTCCGGAAATCGCGTCCGGAGATATGAAAAAGCGGTTCATTCGTCCGCTTCTCCGCTGTCATCAGGATAAAGCGGCTCGAATTCAACTTTTGCACTAGCCGCGTTGATCACGATACAGTATTCACCGCGGGGTTCTTCTGCGGAAAATTTACGGATCATATCGGAAATCCTGCCGCGGTCAATGGTTTCGAATTTTTTGGTCAGGTCATTGCAGACTGCAACCGAACGGTCGCCGTAAACGGCAAGAGCGTCTTTCAGGAACGCCAGAAGGCGGTGGGGGCTTTCGTAAAAGATGAGTGTATGCGGTGAATCTTTGTCAACTTCGAAAAAATGCTGACGCTGTCCGGATTTACGGGGCGTGAATCCGCGGAAAGTAAATGAATGGACCGGAAGCCCCGAAAGTGTTAGCGCCGTGATGAGCGCGGTCGCCCCGGGTACGGCAGTGACCTGAATGTTATTGGCAAGCGCTTCCCGTACCAGGATGAATCCCGGATCGGAAATTGAAGGCGATCCGGCATCCGTGACGATCGCGACATTTTCGCCCGCAGTCAGATGTTCCATGACTTTCGGAAGCGCACGGGTCTCGTTGTCCTCCCGAAAAGAGATCTGGGGTTTTTTGATCTCAAAATGCTGAAGCAGCATCCCGGTCTTACGTGTATCTTCACTGACGACAATATCGGCTTCGCGCAGTGTCTCAAGTGCGCGGAGGCTGATATCGCCTAAATTTCCGATGGGCGTGGCGACTAAATAAAGCATCAGGATTCAAGCCTCTTCTTCATAATGCTGATGGCATCAGGGTTATTATCGATCAGAATACAGTCCCGTCCAAGCTGCCTGCAGACAGCTCCCGTCGTACCGCTTCCCGCGAAGAAATCCAGGACAAGATCTCCTGGGTTTGATGACGTAGCGACGATCCTGCGCAGAATGGCTTCCGGTTTCTGGGTCGGATATCCGGTCTTTTCCCGTCCGTTCGTCGGTACGATCGTATGCCACCATGTATCGGTGGGCGTTTTCCCGCGGGCCGCTTTTTCTGCCCCGACAAGGTCGGGCGCCAGATAAGGGATCCGGTCGATGGCCTCATAATTGAAAGTATAATGTTTCGGATCTTTCGCGTAGAACAGGATGTTGTCGTGCTTGGCCGGCCACTTTTTTTTAGACCGCGCTCCGTAATCATAGGCCCAGATGATCTCGTTGATAAACGAATCCCGGCCGAAGATCTCATCCAGCATGATCTTACAGTAATGTACTTCGCGGTAATCGATATGAAAATACAGAGATCCCCGTTCTTTCAACACGCGGAACGCTTCAAGAATGCGGGGTTCGAGAAATTCGATGTAATTATCGTATCGGTCGCGGTAACTGCGGCTGGAGATCGTTTCGGTCGTATACCGCTTTCCCTGGAACCCGACGCGGCCGCCTTCTTCACTCTGGACCGTGCGAATCGCGGTGCGGCGCTGCGTCTTTCCCGTGTTAAAGG
>CADBKS010000209.1 GCA_902795255.1 uncultured Chloroflexota bacterium | reverse complement strand
TGTTTCATATTCGTGTTATTCTTTCAAAAACGCATTGCTGTTCTCTAATTATATATAAACATGACAAAATCATGGACAAAAGTCATATATGACTTTTGACATAACGCGCCCTTGCATCCATTTCGCATGCATGTTACAATTCAGAAATCCGAAAGGAAGTTTTCTGAAACGTCCTATTTTTTCTGCAGTATCCATTAATTCATTTTTGTTTCAGAAACAAACACGATTATGAAACTGACCATGCGAAAAATAGCAGCCGAAGCCGGGATCTCCCCCGCGACGGTATCACGGTACCTCAACGGGACGGTCAACGTCAGTGACGAACTGGCGGACCGGATCGAGAAAGCGGTCAACGGTCTGGGCGGAGAAGTCCGGAAAAAGGGGCGGGAATCCTGTGTGTTTATTCTCGTCACAAACCTGGGGCTCCCGTTTTACAGTCAGGCGCTGAAAGAACTACTCTCCGGGGAATCAGTATATCACATGATCCTCATCCATTATGACCCGCGTTTCCCCGATATGGTCAAAAACTTTGCCCAGGTCTTCAAGCCGGTCGGAGCGATCTACTTTGAGGAAGAGATCGATGACGCGATCCTTTCCTACCTGCAGGGACGCAGCATCCGCACCGTCATGCTGGGCGGCACCGCACCGAACAGCGGGTCCGAAATGGTCCGGGTCAATGACCTCGCGGCTGCTTATGCCGGAACGAATTATCTGCTGGGCCTCGGGCACAGGAAGATCCTCTTCCTTTCCGATGAAGTCCGCAAGATCTCGGCCGGGTTCCAGCGCATTACCGGCTGCCGGCAGGCACTGGAAGAACACAGCCTGACCCTGGAGCCGTCCCATGTGTACTACCGGGAGATGACCTTCCGGGCCGGGTACGACGCGGTGAAGGATGCGCTGGCAAAAGGAACTGAATTTACAGCCGTTTTCGGCTTCAGTGACGAAACGGCGATCGGCGCAATGGCAGCGCTGTACGATGCCGGGATCTCCGTACCCCAGCAGGTCTCCGTACTCGGATATGACGATCTGGAAATCGCCGAACACATCCGTCCGTCGCTGACAACGATCCACCAGCCTATCGATCTTTTCGTCAAAAAGGCGCTGGACCTGTTCGGGGACCCGGATCTGCCGCCCCATACCGAGATCCTGCTGCCGTATACGATCCGGGAACGGGACAGCTGCAGACATGTTTAGTTGGTCGTATGGCTCCCTCCGCGGAGCAGTGATAAAAACATTTTTATAGGAGAAAAACATGAACAAGAAGATTTTCGTATTGGTCCTCTGCCTGCTGGCAGCACTGGTCTGCTTCGGTTTCAACAACGCCGAGGCAGATGACGCCGTGAAACTGACCCTCTCCCTGTGGGATGAGGAACAGCTGCCGACCGTACAGGAAAATGTTGACAAGTTCAATGAACTCCACAAGGGTGAGATCGAAGTAACAATCGAACAGATCCCCTGGAGCAGCTATTGGACCAAACTCGATGCATCTCTGGAAACCAAAGAAGCCCCGGATGTGTTCTGGATGAATGTCTACGTCAACAAATATGCCGAAGCCGGCACCCTGGAACCCCTGGACAGCTATATCGAAAAAGAAAACTTCGATCTGAGCGTCTACTCAGCCGGCCGTGTCGCCGCCTACAACCTCGACGGTGTCCAGTACGCCCTGCCGAAGGGTGTTGACGCTGTTGTCGTCGCCCTGAACACCGAGATCTTCTCCCGCTACGGCGTTGAACTGCCGGAAGAAGGATGGACCTGGGATGATATGCGCGCCATTGCCGATCAGCTCCGCGACGCCATCGCAGCCGCCGGCGGCAGCGAATATCCGATCGTCATGGAACTGGACTCCCAGCCTTCCTGGATGAACTTCCTGTATCAGAACGGCGGTTACTACCTTTCCGAAGATCAGAAGACCACCGGTATCGCGCTTCCGGAATCCAAGGATGCCCTGCTTCAGGTCAAAGCCCTGATGGACAACGGCCAGATGGCTCCTTACTCCGTCCTTTCCGAAACCAAAGGAACCGACCTCTTCGTCTCCGGCCAGGCCGCGATCGTTTTCATCGGCTCCTGGAAGTCCTCCGTTCTGGAAAACAGTACCCTTGCTGCTGACGGAAACGTCACCCTCATTCAGATGCCGAAGATGGCTGTCCACAATCACTCCAACATGGGCGGTCTCGGCTATGTGATGTCCAGCAGATGCGAGCATAAGGATGCCGCCTGGGAACTGATCAAATACATCACCGGCAAGGATGCCATGATGCATGAAGCTGAAAAGGGCATCGACATCCCGGCATATCTTGAAGCACAGGCCAGCTATGTTGCCAACTTCAAGAACATCAACGCCCAGGTGATCATGGACGCCACCGCTGTCGGTTTCGCCTATCCGTCCAACGGCAACTTCGACTGGAACTCCGGTATTGAAGATGCAGTCCAGTCCGTGTTCGGCGGCGTCAAAGACGTTGACGAAGCGATGGATGCCGCGGCTGCCGTCGCCCAGGAAGGACTTGACGAACTGAACTTCTGATCATCACGCAATAATAAAACCGCAGCGGTCTGAACCGCTGCGGTTTTCAATAAACGATCCTCACTGCCGGACGAAAATGCTGCAAAAAGACATTTCCGCATATCGTCCCGGCAGCGGGTAAAACACAGCGGAGGGACCCTTATGAATACGAGACCTGCCGAAAAAAACAGAAAGAAACGGCGAGGGCTGACCCCTTCCCGGATCGAAGAGATCGGGACGGCATATCTCTTCATTCTTCCGATGTTTGCGGGACTGCTGTTCTTCAGCGTCATCCCGTTTGTTCAGAATATTCTCTACAGCTTCCGAAAGATGGGGACTTTTGGCGAAGGCACCTACATCGGGCTGAAAAATTACGCAAAACTCCTTCAGGATGAGACGTTCTGGCGGGCACTGCGCAACACAGCCTTTTACGCGCTGGTCGGTGTCCCGGCGGTCGTCATCCTTTCCATTATTTTCGCCAACCTGCTGAATAAAAAAATAAAATTCCGCACCGTCTACCGGACACTGCTGTACATTCCCGCAGTGACTATGCCCGCAGCGATCAGTATCCTGTGGCGCTGGATCCTGAACTATCAGTACGGGATCCTGAACTATTTCCTTGAAAAAATCGGGCTTGAACGGATCGCCTGGCTTGGCGACGTCCGCTATGTACGCTGGGCGATCGTTCTGGTCCTTGTCTGGTCCATGACCAGTTATTATACGATCATCATGCTGGCCTCCATGCAGGGGATCGACCACACATATTATGAAGCCGCCCGTCTTGACGGAGCGACCGCCTCACAGCAGTTTTTCAAGATCACCCTGCCGCTGCTGACCCCAATGATCTTTTTCAGCATCATCATGGTCACTATCGGCATCCTGCAGATCTTCGACTTTATCTACCTGATGGTTGAACGGACCTCCCTTTCCTACCAGTACAGCTACAGCCTCGTGACCTATTTCTACGAATGTGCGTTCAATAAGACCAGTATGCGCGGTTACGGCGCGGCCATCACGGTCGTCCTGGCGATCATCATCATGATCATCACGGTCATCCAGATGGTCTGCCGGAAGTACTGGGTCCATTCCGAAAGCTGAGGAGGAGATCATGGCTGACAGCAAAAAACACCGCAATCATGTCCGTTCGGATGAGAACCTTTTCGAAAGGATCCTCAACCACGTCATCCTGATCCTGGCCTCCTTCGTTGCATTCGGCCCGTTTGTCTGGATGTTTCTGACCTCCATCAAGACCTTTGAGGAAACCATCAAGATCCCGGTACAGTTCTTCCCGGAAGTGCCGCAGTGGGTCAACTACGGCATCGTATCCAACAAGCTGAATTTTCCGCTGCTTTACCTGAACACGATCGTCGTGACGGTCCTTTCCATCGCAGGGCAGCTGCTGATCGTCACCCTCTGTGCGTATGCTTTTGACCGGCTCAATTTTCCCGGAAAGAATGTGCTCTTCCTGGGCATGCTGGCCCTCATGATGGTCCCCGGACAGATCTTCATCATCCCGCGCTTCAAGCTGATGGTCAGACTGGGACTGACCAACACACTGTGGGGCCTTGTGCTGCCGGGGCTGTTCAGCATTTTCGGCGTCTTTATGATGCGGCAGTTTTTCTCGACACTCCCGCGGGAGCTCGACGAAGCTGCCCGCATGGACGGCTGCAGCTATTTCCGGATCTACTGGAATGTTCTGCTCCCGCTGGTCAAGGAAGGCATGGTGACACTGGCGATCATGACCATGCTCGGGACCTGGAAGGACCTGATGTGGCCGCTCATCAACAACTCCAGAGCGGACAAAATGACCCTGGCTGCCGGACTGGCCATGCTTATCGGTGAGCATACGACCTATTATGAACAGGTCATGGCCGGCGGTATGATCTCTGTCCTGCCGCTGATTGTAATGTTCGTGATCTTCCAGAAACAGTTCGTTGAAGGCATCGCCCGCAGCGGACTGAAAGGCTGAAAACAAGGAGAAAAAAAATGCTTTTCCGTTACCCGATCAATGACGCACACATCCATGTTTTTGATCCCGATGATATTGATGAAGTCATTCAGATGGTCGAATGGTGCGGTTATACGCACTGGTCCCATCTGGCCTATACCGGCATGCGCCAGCCGCTGGGGCTGGTGAACAACCTGCTGGGGGCACTGCTCAAACTTAAAGAAAACGGAAGGTGCCGCGCTTTTGCCTCTTTCCACTATGATCAGGGCATTTACGTTCCGGAAGCCGAAGAACTCGCCCGGCAGATCGAATGGTTCGATAAAGCCGGTTTCGACGGCATCAAGATGATGGATGGGAAGCCCGGGATCCGTGTACGGCAGGGGATCCCCCTGGACGCACCGAATTACGACCTGATGTTCGACTACGCCCAGCGGACCCAATTCCCGATCCTGTACCACATCAACGACCCCGTCGAATTCTGGTATGAAGAGAAACTGCCGCAGTGGCCAGTGAAGCAGGGGCTGCTTTATGACGAAC
>CADBKS010000208.1 GCA_902795255.1 uncultured Chloroflexota bacterium | reverse complement strand
CAGCAAAGCGTTTACAGACATGCGCTTACAAGCGCACGCGGGTACCAGCGCCTTACAGGCGCAGAGCAAACCACCGGCTCAGCCGGTGGTCCTGATTTAACTTTTCAGCAGCCCCATTTTCCGCAGCCTTTTGCGGCGCTTTTTCCAGATCCAGCGGAAGAATCCGCTGTTCTTTTTCTCCTTTCCGGAAGTACCGGTCTGCAGGGAAGAACCGAGATACGGCTGGTTCCACGGCTGCTGCGGAACGGGCGGGACCGGCGGCCCCGAATACGGACCGGAGGACTGCCTGGGGTTCGGAGCCGGCGGAAACTGTGAAACAGCTGTGTTCGGGATCTGCGGGACTGCGAACACGTGGGAAGCATCCGGATCATCGGCCTTTTTCTCCGCACCTGCGGCCTTTTCGATATCCTGTTCAAAGCTGCGGATAGAGACGTAGCGCTCCTCCGGCTTCATGTTCATCGCGTGCATGATCGCCTTATCGGCCGGATCCGGAAGGGCTGCACAGCATTCCTTCGGGCTCGGCAGCGGCCGTCCCATCGCGCGGTCCGGAGCAGCGGTCGGTACTTTCCCCGTGAGCGCACGGTAAAAAGTAGCCCCCATCGCATACACATCCGTCCAGGATCCCTGATCGATCCCGCTGCCGGAGTACTGTTCCAGCGGCGCGTATCCGGGTTTGATCACGGAAGCCGCGTTCTGGGTCTCCTCTCCGAAACTGAAACGAGCCGCCCCGAAATCCAGCAGCTTCGCGTGCCCGTCCACTGTCAGATAGATATTGTCCGGAGCGATATCCCGGTGGAGCAGCCCCGTATGATGCAGGTCATCCAGAGCCGCCATGATCGGGCAGAGGATCTGCATGGTCTCCGTAAAGGAGATGCTGCCGCCCCGGTCCTGCAGATAATCCTTCAGGGAACGCCCCTTGATATACTCCATCACGATATAAGCGGTATTGTTCTGCCTGAAAAAGTGATGGACGTTGACGATATTGGGATGGACGCTGAAATTCCCGAGGATCAGCGCTTCCTTGAAAAACAGGTTGACCCCTTTTTTCAGTTTGGCATTCGCGTCCTCATCGATCGGGGCGACAAAAACCCCGCGCTCCCGGGTGACCAGTCCGGACGGATAGTATTCCTTCACCGCGACCGTCCGCCAGGCGTTCAGGTCCCAGGCGATATAGGTGATCCCGAACCCGCCCTGGCCGAGCGCTTTCCCGATCAGGTAGTTGCGGTTCAGGACCGTTCCGGGCGTAAGATGCTGGGGAGAGACCTGAATGTGAGCAGCATCAGCACCGCAGTGCGGACACGGGTTCAGTCCGCCTGTGTTCTGAAAACATGCAAGGCAAATACCGTTGAAATTCATCACCGACTCTCTCTCCTGATTACCATTTTATATAAAAAGCGAGGATGTGGGAAGAGGTCAATGCAAAAAGATGCATGGCAGCACTCCTTCGGACCGGACGGCTCCCGCGGAAACACTTTATTTCAGGAGCCGCTGTCTTCTTTCTGCTGTAAAAGCAGCGATATGCCCCCACAGGGACCGCAGCTGTTTTTTATGCGTACACAGCTTCTCCGTACAGTTTGCGCAGCGCAGGTAATCGTTCGTATTCTCGGAAAAGCGTTCCGGGTATCGGTAGAAGGTGATCTCCCAGCGGGCCAGCAGCGCGATGGACAGCGCGAGCAGGCCCCAGGTATACGGCTTTGCCACAAAAAACAGCGGCGTGAAGATCATCGCGTAATCCCAGTTATAGATCCGGCAGGTCGCGCAGCACTTGTTTTTCAGGAACCAGGTCTGGAACGGACAGAAAAACAGGATACAGATCATATCGGATACCGAATACGCGCAGCTGATCAGCAGCATGATCCCGTCGTCAAAGATCCCTTTCATATACAGGGCTCCCCACACCGCGTTGAAACAGATCCAGATCAGCAGCACCAGGACCACCCCGTTGTTATCCTGGATCAGGATATCCGTCTTTCCGGACTTGATGTAATTCCGCGCGAACTGTTTCTGAGAGCCCGGGCTCTCCAGACGGGACGGAAAGAAGCGGAGGATCATCTCAAAAATAAAGACCGCGCAGATAAGGGAGACGATAAACGGCCGCTTTTCGATCGTTGTTGTCAGTTCGGCCTTCTGCCCGCCGGCCCTGTGTATGATATAAAGCACCAGCAGCCAGATAAAAAGAACGGATCGATAGACAAGTCTGAAATAATGGAATATACTTACAGGAGTTAGTCTTAACTTTCTCATTCGCAATTCTCCGCGGTCGGATTCTGTGGATATCTTCGATTATATCATCCGAAATTCACCGCTGTAATAAAAAAATCTGGAAGAAAACGAAAAGCCGTCAACATCTATCCGCATATTTATTGTAAAAACAAAAAAACAGTTTTATAATTAACACAGTCAGGCTTTCAGGAGGACCAAAATTTTGAATATCGCAATTGTTGAAGATATGCACGTGGATGCGGAGATCCTTCGCGCCCAGCTGCTTGCTTACGCTTCACAAAAAAGGCTCAGAATGGATATCCACTGTTTTTCTTCGGCAGAAGAGCTTCTTGCGGAGTACCATCCGCTGAAGTATACAGTGGTCTTTCTGGACATTTTTATGAACGGCATGAACGGTGTTGAAGCCGCCCGGAAGCTTCGGGAGGCTGACAGCGATACGCTTCTGGTGTTTCTCACCGCCAGCAAAGAACATATGCCGGACGCTTTTAAAGTTCATGCATATGATTACATCGAAAAACCGTCCGAAACAGACCGTCTCTATGCGCTGATGGATGACATTCTGAAACACATCAGCCCCGAAACCGGGACCCCGCGGCTTAATTTCGTCAGCCGGCGGCAGGAGTACAGCCTGCCGTACAGTGAGATCGTTTCGATCGTCACGGTCGCAAATTACCTTGAGATCACCGACCTCAGCGGAACGGTCTCCCGCGCCAGGATGACCTTCACTGCCGCCGCGGAGCAGCTGACAAAAGATCCGCGCTTTCTGATGATCATGCGCGGCATTCTCGTCAATATGGACTATGTGACCGGGATCTCGGACAATATCTGCCATCTGTCAGACGGCCGGCAGCTTCCGGTCACCGTGAAAAGCAGCAAAAAGATCGAACAGACCTGGAAAAACTACTGCTATTCCCAGAACCGCAGAGATCCGCTGAGCCTGTCCGGTACAGCCTGAACGGTCAGCCTTCTCCGGCTGCCCCGGCCTGCTCCTCTGCATGAGCAGGCTCAAATTTTTTAAATACACGTTCCGTAAACAGCGACCACAGCAGCATCGTCAGCGCCGGCATAAAGGCGAACGGCCATATCGCATTCAGGCACCACTGCAACACCTCGATCGTCATCAGCACCAGGATCAGCGTCGCAGGCAGATATCCCAGCGCCATCCGCAGCGCGGTCAGATTCAGCTCCCGCAGCCCGAAAGTAAAGCGTGAAAGCAGCGGAAAGACCCAGCATGCGGCTCCCAGCGGAACGATCAGAACGATATAATAGGCGATCCCGGCCGCGAATGCGCTGCGCGAAGTTTCACCCAGAGCCAGAAGGTACCGCACGGTCAGCACACAGGCCAGGATCAGCACACCCCAGAACAGGCCGGAAATCGCCGCGGTTTTAAACTCCCTCCGGAAAGTCCGGAAAAAACGCGGATAAACATCCGGCTCCCGCCGGCGGATCCCGTGAACCACTGCATCATAAAGCGCGGTCGTCGCGGGCCCGATCGGGATGATCAGCAGGCTGAGGAAGGACCAGATCACACTGAGAAAGATCAGATCCGTCAGGATGTTCAGACCCTTCCAGAGAAATCCCTCCTGCGAAAAGATCCTGTTCAGCATCCAGTTCCGGCCAGTTCCTTCACTTTTTCAGCCAGCGCGTCCGCAAGCATCCGGTGTCCCCTGGCCGTCAGATGCATACAGTCGATGCGGTTAAATTCCGCGATCCCTTCCGCATCCATAAAACCGCATCCGGTCATCACTGCGACCCGCTCGTAATATTTGGCAAGTTCCCGGGACTTTTCCGGACAGCCCGGCCCCATCTTCAGCCCGGCCTCATCTTCATAAAGTCCGTCCGTGATCCACGGAGGGCACACGATCAGGATGTTCGGCCCATGATCTCCCCAGCAGAGGGTTGCCTGCGATTTCCGTACCAGACGCTCCATCGCCGTAGCGATGTTGAGCGGAGAGGCGCTGAAATACGCCTTCACATCATTGGTCCCCAGCATGATGATCATCAGGTCCACCGGCTCATGGCTCATCAGGATCGGCGTGACGTGCATCACACCGGAAAGTCCCTCATGGAGCGGATCATCGAACGCACAGGTGCGTCCGGATAAACCTTCCTCAATGACCAGATAATCTTCTCCCAGTTCCTTTTGCAGCAGACAGGTCCAGCGTTCATTTTCATTGAACCGGCTGCCGTGGTCTGCGCTGTCCGCGGGATCCTTACAGGCTCCGTGCGTATTGGAATCACCATAACATACAATGTGCTTTTTCATATGATTTCTGCAGTCCGTTTTCCGGGGTAAAACCCGGTTCTACTCTCTGTTTTTATTGTCCGGCCGCCCGAAAGAGCGGCCCGCTGAACTTTACGGCAATATTTCGATGATTTTTTTCGAAAGTGCCTCAGCCAGTTGACTGTGTCCCTTAGCTGTCAGATGCATATAATCGACCTTGTTAAATTCCGCCACACCTTCCGCATCCATGAACGCACAGTCCGCAGGGTCGGCACAGTAACCATGCGTATTTGAGTCACCGAAACAAACGATATGTTTTCTCATCAGTTCTCCTAAAAACAAAAAACGATCTTTCACATCTGCCTACATTTATATCATAGATATCGCAGAAAAGAGAAAGCGTCATCCGGACTCACTTCCCCGGCATAGCAGACATTAAACGGGAACAGCCCGAAACGCCGGTGAGTGGATATTTACTCCGGCTTCGGGAATTCACGTTTATTCGCTGCTCTGAAAATGAGTCACGGGGACAGGTTCCCTGACTCATTATGATCGTAATGAG
>CADBKS010000207.1 GCA_902795255.1 uncultured Chloroflexota bacterium | reverse complement strand
TGAAGTATACTTGTGTGTTTATTATTCCCCTTGTGATCACGCTCCTGCTGATCACATTCTGGGAGCCGTTCTGTCTGGCGCTGCCGCGTCTTCTGGGCGCGATTATATAGCGTAAGCGTTTGTCTATCAAAAAAGGAGGTAAAACATGAAGAAAAGAATTGGTGTTCTGTGCAGTTTACTGGCTGCTGTCCTTGTGATGACAGCCTGCACGGCAACTGTCGCGCCGGCCGGCGGAACGGCTGCGGCTCCTCAGGCTTCCGCGCCTGCTGCCGGAGCGAAGGTGTTCAAGATCGGCGCCGCTTCGGTTCCCGGTGAAGTTATGTATGATGCGGATGAACTTTTCTGCAAACTCGTGACGGAACGTTCCAACGGAGAACTTCAGTTTGATTTCTACGGCGGCGAGCAGCTCGGCAGCGACTCCGTCATGCTGGAAGGCATGCAGACGAACCTGGTTCAGGGCGTCGGCGATTCCATTGATATTTATGCTCCCTACAGCGCAGATCTGAACATCATGTCCATGGCTTTCGCGTTTGAAAGTACGGAGCATCTGTACAAATATCTGGAATCCGATTACGGCAAAGAAGCGCTCGGAAAACTGGAAGACCAGGGATTCCATATCGTCAACTATCATTTCGAAAAGAATCCGCGCTGCTTCTTCGGCAAAAAGCCGATCACTTCCCCGGACGATATGAAGGGTATGAAGTTCCGTATTCCGAACATCCCGATCTGGGAAAAGAACTTCAGCACTCTCGGCGCGGTTCCGACCGTTATCGCATGGAGTGAATACACCTATGCTCTGCAGCAGGGTGTCGTGGACGGCGGAGAATGCACCTATGAGAACATTGTCCCGATGGGCTTCTATGAATACTGCAAATATTACACCATGGTCGAATATGCCTATCCGCTGGAATGCATCTGCATGGCAACAGAGGCATGGAATTCCCTTACACCTGAGCAGCAGAAACTGGTCGAAGAGTGTGCTGCGGAAGCTTCCGATTATTTCAACGAGCATGTAAAGACTGCCTGGGAAGCTGACAAGCAGGTCCTGCTTGACAACGGATGCGAATTTGTTGAGTTTGACAAAAATCTCTTCATCGACGCTATGGCGCCTCTGGCTCCGAAGCTGGAATCCGAAGGCTTCTGGGATACCGCCGGTCTGTATGACTATGTCCAGACTCTTCGTTGATCGGAATATAAAGGGATTCAACAGGCATCATAATCAGTTATAAAACAGCACAGAGATCAGGGGCATGAAGCGATTCATGCCCCTGATTCAAAAGAAAGGGGAATCATGAGAGAGATCACGATTGATCAGTTCGCGGTCGTCAATATTCTGTTTCAGTTTTATTCTTTTGATTATTTTCTTGAGTCGGCGGCAAAGATCGGTTTCCGGAAAATCGATCTCTGGACAGGCTATCCGCATATGCTTCTGGATAACGATTATGAAAAGCAGTGCGGTGAGATCAGGAAAAAATGCGAGGATATGGGCCTGCAGATCGCCAACGTCATGCCGAAAGTCATCGGATGGCCTTTGAATATCGCCGATGAGGACGATAAGATCAGGAACAGGGCTGTCGACTACCTGAAAAGAGCCATTGACGCGGCGGAGATCCTCGGAGCCCCTTCTCTCCAGCTGGTACCCGGAACCGGACTGTACGACCAGCCGGTGGAACCGGCCTGGCAGCGATCCAGAGATTCCCTTTGCCGGGTGGCGGAATATGCCGAAAAAAAGGGAAAGCAGCTGGCTCTGGAGGCGATCCAGATCGTTGAATCCAACCTGGTGGGAAACAAGGAAACGCTGTTCAGGATGGTCAGCGAGGTGAATTCCCCGGCATTGGGCGCAGTGGTCGACACAACACATATGGAAAAGAACGGTGAGTCGCTGGATGAATACTTTGAACTGCTCGGAACGAAGATCAAAAGGATTCATCTGAACGAGTCCGACCAGCTTCCCTGGGGTGAAGGGCACGCGCCGATCCAGGTATATCTGAACCAGATCCGCCGCGCAGGATATAACGGTGAGTTTTCCATAGAGATCTGTTCAAGGACGCATTACCTGAAACCGTATATCACATTGAAAAATACCTATGAGTACCTGGAAGATGCGCTGAGAAGACAGACTCCAATGGAATAAAACAGACGTTCCGGCCCGAAACTGGCTGAGGCGCGCGGAAAAGTATGAAGAAACTGACCATTCCGTTCTTTCTCACATATTTTGTTTACTATGCCGGTTATACGGTGTTTTCAAGTTATATCGTATACTATCTGACCGGTCTGGGATACAGCGCAACTTTCTGCGGAATCGTGACGAGTCTTTCTCTGGCCGCCAATTTTATGCTGCAGCCGGTCGGCGGTTATCTGACAGATACGTATGTTTCTGTCAAACGGTATCTGATGTTCTCCGCGGGTATTGTGATCGTTCTGTGCATTCTATGTACAATACTGGTCAGGCGCCCGATGCTGTGTATGGCACTGCTGATCCTTACCGCAGGAATCGCTTATCCATTTGCACAGCTTCTGGATGCGTGGACGACGGGATCAATGGAATTTGATTCTCAGCTGGTCTACAGCAGGGTCAGGGCCGGGGGAACCGCAGGTTTCGGGATCATGAGTGCGGCAGCCGGTGTTTATTTCAAAAAATTTGGCTGGGACAGTTTCTTTCTGATCCAGGCCGGATTGTTTATCTGCCTGTTCCCGCTGATGCATTATCTGCCGGATACCGTTTCCGGAAACAGCACCATGAGACCGTGTCCGGCTGATGAGCCCGGAACAGGGCCGACCGGGCCGGGATCCGGTAAAAGAAGGCTTAACCTGGTCGAAGCGTTTGCAAGCCTGACCGGGAGACACAGTTACCTCCTGCTGCTGACCAGCTGTACACTCTACTGGTTCGGCCACAGGCCGGTTGGGAGCTATTTATCGATCATTGTTGAAGAATGCGGAGGCAATTCGGCTACCTACGGCATGGTCTGTGCCGTAGGCGCGGCGGCGGAGTACATAACGCTGATCCTGATCGCCCGGCTCTTAACGTCCTGCAGTATTTCATTGCGGACCAGGCTGGCTGCTGCCTGCGCGATTGAAGTGTTCCGTCCGCTTCTTCTTTTCCTGTTTCCTTTGAAGCCGGTGCTGTATGCGGCGCAGATCCTGCAGTCTTTCAGCTTTGGCTTTTTTTACAGTGCAAATGTAGAAGGCTTTAAAAAGACCGCAGTCCCGGAACTTTTCAATTTTTCCGTTTCTTTCGGCCTGATGTTCAGCAGTGTATTCGGTACGATGCTGGCCAATCTAACCGGAGGAATACTATGTGATCACTTTGGGACGCGGTCTTTGATGATCCTTTGTATTGCAGCCTCCCTGGTCAATTTTTCAATAGTCAGGATGAGGCATGATCTTATATCTGCCGATTCCTGAGATTCCGTTCAGGCACATTCCATTCGGATCACACACGGCTTTCCGTCTGACAGCAGATGGCCGTCTTTCACGAAGACCGTTTCTCCGGACAGAAGATTTATGTAAGCACCGTCGGGCGCGTCCACCGGGACGCGTCCGTTTTTATGCTTCAGGGAAAAGATGCCGATCATCCGGCGCTTTTTGTTATCGCGCGTCATGACGGCGATCTCATTCTGATCGTCGGCCAGGGCAAAGAAATCGTCGGCCGGATCGAGATGCTCTTTTTTAAAATCGGCCAGTTTCCGGAAAAGAGGGGAGATATCCCGGCCTTCTTCCCGGACGATCGTATCCTTATCAAACAAAGACGGCTGGTGGACGGCCGCATATTCCTGCCCGGCGTACAGTAATGTCGTCCCTTTCAGGAAAAACAGCTGCGCGGTAAAGTTTTCGAGGTCTTTTTCGTCATGAACGAACGAAGCGATCCGCGGCTGGTCATGATTTTCCAGGTAACGTAATTTGTTATAGCCTGCAGGATAGACGAAGTCCTGGAAATTCAGCATATCCAGCCAGTGGGAGAGGGAGGCTTCTCCCCGGATATACCGGTCGAACACTTCCCGGATGTCATACTCGTATTCCATATCGAACGCTTCGTACAGCTCGCGGTCCGGAGGGCAGTTCTTGCCGAAACGCCGGCTGAGGACCCCGAAAGAAAGATGGACTGATTCCGCAAGCCAAACACAGTCGGGCCTTACTTCCGCGACGGCTTCCCGCGCGGCTTTCCAGAAAGGCAGCGGGACGAAAGAAGCCACGTCGCAGCGGAATCCGTCTACGATACCGGCCCAGTATTTCAACGTCTCTATCTGATAGTTCCAGAGATCCCTGCTGGAATAATCCAGATCAATAACGTCGCTCCAGTCGCCGATCTGGTTGCCGAATGAGCCGTCTGGCCGGTGATAGAAGAACTCGGGATGCGTCTGCGAGAGAACAGAGTCCGGCGAAGTATGGTTGTATACCACGTCGATCATGCAGCGCATTCCGTTTGCGTGAATGGCATCGACCAGCGCCCTGAAGTCGTCCAGGGTTCCGTATTCCGGATTGACCGCCCGGTAGTCGGAGATGGCGTAAGGACTGCCCAGGGTGCCTTTCCTTTCTTTTTCTCCGATCGGATGAACGGGCATCAGCCAGATAAAATCGGCGCCGAGTGCGCGGATACGGGGAAGATCCGGGATCACGGCCCGGAAAGTTCCTTCTTCCGTATGATTCCGGACAAAAACGGAATAAATGATCTGCTGCTGAAGACGGGGATCGGTGTTCTTTGCCATAACTGCCTCCGGATCTGGAATATGATCGGTTCACTGTATCGGTCAATCGGAAGTATAGCACGGCGGCTTCCGGCGGACAAACAGATCACACTGCGCAAAATGCACAAATTCCAAAATTGTATTTGTCGGAAAAGCCGAAAATTCATTCATCGGAAAAACTTGTACTTGCATCAGATAATCTGCTGTGCTATACTTATCAAGCTGTTTCCTGAAACACCATTGTTCAGAGACAGATGATCAAGCGGTGTGCCGCTTTCAGATAACATGATCGAAACGAGGTGAATGAAATGAGAGAAGGAATCCATCCGGCTTACTA
>CADBKS010000206.1:5070-6392 GCA_902795255.1 uncultured Chloroflexota bacterium | reverse complement strand
TCATCATAGACACCGAGCAGCTGCATGGAAGGCGTTCCCGGATTGGTCAGCGGCCCGAGAATGTTGAAGACTGTCCGGAACCCCAGTTCCTTCCGGATGCTGCCGACATAGCGCATGGACGTGTGGTATTTCTGGGCAAAGAAGAAACACATCCCGGCTTCATTGAGCAGCTCGACACAGCGCGCGGGGCTCTGCTGAATATTGACGCCGAGCGCTTCCAGACAGTCCGCCGTCCCGCATTGTGAAGACGCCGCCCGGTTCCCGTGCTTTGCGACCTTCATCCCGCCGGCCGCTGCTACGAGCGCGGAAGTCGTAGAAATGTTGAAACTCTGCGCGTTGTCGCCGCCGGTCCCGACAATCTCAAACAGCTCCATGCCGGTTTCGACTTTCGTCGCGTGTGCCCGCATCGCGGCCGCGCACCCGGCGATCTCATCCGTCGTTTCCGCCCTCGCGCTTTTCGTGGAAAGAGCCGCCAGAAAAGCCGCGTTCTGGGTCGCCGTGGTTTCACCGCTCATGATCTCATTCATCACGGTGTAAGCTTCATCATAGGTCAGATCACCTTTATTTACGATTTTTACGATAGCTTCTTTGATCATTGCCTGATCTCCTTTATCTTCAATATCCGCCGGCTGGGGACACCCCCTCCGGAACGGTTTTGCGGACAGCGCCGGACGCGCTTTTTCTTTATGCAGGTACCGGTCATGCCGGCTGAATCTTTCTTTCCGTAACTCCTCCAAACTTTCGGTCCTTCTGTCCGGAGGATTTAAACAAAAAAGCCCCGACAGATCGATTACTGTCAAGGGCGAATGATCATGATCCGCGGTGCCACCTTGATTCACGGTTCCCCGTGCGCTCTGCAGGATACCGGCATATCCCCGGCAGGTAACGTCTGCCGCAAACGTCGCAGCCTACTCAGCGTGACCGGCACACTTTTCGGGGCGCCCTCAGCGGACCATTTAACAATGTGTATCTCACCCGGCTCTCAGCACCGCGGGCTCTCTGTGGAGGCATCACTGCCTTTATTTCCGCTTCATCGGTTTATTATGGTATAGCTATAGAGTCTACCACCCGCAGGCCGGGCTGTCAACAGATTCGTGTTTCTTTTGTGACGGGTACCCGAACCGGCTGTCTACAGCCGGATCAGATCATAGACCTGCTCCGCACCGGAGAGGCCGAGCTTTCTGAGGAGCCCTGGAGCGTATGAGTCGAAGGCCGTATGCTCGATCAGCCGGAATAGGGCGGAACTGACGTCCGCGAAATCCTCCCGGAAAGGATGCACCGCCAGCCAGCCGACGGAAAGAAAACGCAGCAGGGTATAGACC
>CADBKS010000206.1:0-5037 GCA_902795255.1 uncultured Chloroflexota bacterium | reverse complement strand
TCCGAGACCGGGACCGGACGATCCTGGAACGGGAACTGCTCGAAGAACATGTGGTTCACGATCAGGTGTTCAAAGACAGTCTCCCAGTCGGGAAGGACCGTCTCGAAATTTGCAATGGCGCGTTCATAACGGTCGATGCTGTTATCCGCTTCAGCGAACCAGCGCAGCGCTTCCTTACCGAAGGAACGGACGCTCTCGCTGTGTTCATCCACCTGCTGAAGCATTGCCCCGGCGATCTTCATTCCGGCATCCAGATGCGCCTGGGAAGGTTTCTCCGCAGTACCGCCGAACAGCTCCGGTTCGCCGGAAAGCAGGCCGCTGATTTGGTCCTCATCATGCGCCCGCAGGGCCTGCTCCATTTTCTGCATTGCGATCCCCAGCGTCATCAGCCGGTCCGGGATCCGCTGCCGGCGGTTCTGCATGATCCGGATATAATACAGGCGGATCTCCTGGCCGCGGCCGGCAGTCTCAAAAACGTTTTCCGCTTCCCGATGCGCCGGGACACTGAATTCCAGCGGAACCGAAATGAAACGGATGGGTTCACTGCGCTGCATGAAAAGTTCGGGAACCGCCTCGCAGCTGTTGGCACAGGAGCATTCCGGCCGGTCTCCGCCCCGAAGTCCCCGCGGATAAAGCCGGCAGACCTGCGCCAGTGCCCCCTCCCCAAGCTCGACCTGAAGACCGCAGCGGCCGTCCGTATTCCGCAGCGGGCAGGTCCCGTCATAGCGGGGACTGATCTCCGCATACGCTCCGTCCCCGCGGTGCGGGAGGATGTGCAGCGCGGTATCCAGCCGCCGCCGCAGATCCGGGCTGCAGCTGACACCGACCAGGTGAAAGTAGTCTTCCATCGAAATGGAAACCGGCCAGCCTTCACAGCATGCGTGACGGCATGCCCCCATCTTACATTGAAAATACGGATAATAATCCGGAACCAGAAACAGCGTCGTGCTCCGCATATTGTTAAACCCCATGTATAATTTTCAGTACAGGGAAAAATTGTAAACCCGAAATTCCGGGGTTAGTCGGAGATATCCGCAAAAAATTACAGTTTTCCCGAAGAAAAAACGGCCGGAGAATGCTATCAGGACGTTTATACGTCCATAACACATGGATCTGCTCCGGAAAATGCCGCGAAGAACAGACGCAGAGACACCTGTTTCCGCCCAAAACCCGTGCAGGGGGAACTTTCCGGGCCCGGCCGCCGTACAGATGAGTGAGAGAAGAGAAAGGAAAAATTTTTATGAAAAAACTGTTTGCATTGTTTACTGTTCTGATCCTGATGCTTACGGCCGCTGCCGTCAGCGCCGAAACAAAGATCACCGTCAGCGGGACCGGCGAAGTGCGGGTCTCCGCCGATACCGCCGTGATCTCCCTGGGCGTCAGCGCCCGGGACAAAGACGTCCTGCAAGCCCAGCAGCGGGTCAATGAAACCATTTCCGCCATCCGCAAAGCAATGACCGGAGAGGGCATCAAAGAAGAGAACATCAACACCGAATACATCAACATTTACGCCATCTATGACTATAAGAATGACCAGGAACAGCTTGCTGCGTACGAGGCCAGCTCCACCCTGGCGATCCGGGTCACCGATATGGAAAGTGTCGGATCGCTGATCGACGCGGCTTTTGCCTCCGGGGCCAACACCCTGAACGGCATCTCGTTCTCCGCCTCCGATACCACGGACGCCAAAAGCGAAGCTCTGCAGAAAGCCACTGAGGACGCGCAGAACAAAGCCGGGATCCTGGCTGAAGCCGCCGGCGTAAAGATCACCGGGATCGAATCCATCTCCGAAGGCAGCCTCTACAGCTATGAAAACAGCATCGGGAACAGCTTCGCCAAAGGCAGGGAAGTCGAAGCCGCCACGGCAGACGCCGGAACGGTCGTACAGGCTGCCAAACTGGTCGTAAGCGCGACCGTAAGCATCACCTTCACGGCGGAATAACAGCCGCATCCGCAAAATACACAATAAAAAAACGGATCGATTTATCACGATCCGTTCATTTTTCAAAAAAATCACATACCGGACGGGGCACTGAAAAGCACCCCGTCCGGTTTCGGTTTACTCAACGACGCAGTCAGCGATCTCGTAGAGGGTCGGTTTGTCGAACGGGGCGCTCATGGCTTCGGCGGCCTGTTCGCTGTAAAAACCCGCACCGACGATGCTGTCCGTGCCTTCCGCGTTTTCGGCAGCGATCACCACATTCCGGACCGTACAGTTGCTGACTTTTGTGACCGGAATGCCGTATTCCTCACCGAATCCGCCGGCATAACCGGTGATGCCGCCGATCCAGTAACAGTTCTTTCCGGCGGAGATCGTCACATTTTCCGCGGTGTTCCCTGTAAATTCATCCGCGCCGAAACCGCATCCGGAGATGCCGCCCAGGCCGTAACAGTCATTCCCGGCGGTCACGGTGCCGGAAGCGCTGCAGTCGATGACGGATGTCAGCTCCAGACCGCCGCCGATAATGCCGGCGTTGGCAGTACCGTCGGGGATCACGATCTCGGCCGAAGCGCTGCAGCCCGTGATCACGGAATTCATGCCGGCGCCCACGATGCCGCCATACATCCCTTCGGCGGAATATTCACCCACATGCGCAGTGACTTTGCCGCCCACGAGGCTGATATCTGAAACTTTGGACGAAAACGCATAGCCGATCACATCACTGACCATCACCATACCGTCCACAGAAGCGTTTTCAACGGTGAAATTCCCGACAGAACTTCCGGAGATGCAGCCGAAAAGACCAATTGCCATGCCGTCCGGCTGATCAATGACCAGGTTGGAGATCTTATGGCCCGCGCCGTCAAAGGTACCTGTAAAAGCAGCCGACTGCAGCGGCATCTCCTGTTCTTCTTCGCTTTCACCGGAAGGGACAAAGGTTCCGAGCGGTTTCCATTCCATCCCGGCCAGGTCGATATCGGCGGTCAGCACATAATTGCCGGCAAGATTTTCATTGATGGCAGCAAGTTCTTCCGCGGTGGAAATTTCGATCACCTGCGTCTCTTCCACCATTTCTTTCATATTTTCATCCACGAACAGTTTGATGCAGTTCTGCATCATATCGGATTCCGCATAATCCGCACGGATCGCACCGGACAGCCAGTAGGCATAAGGCCCTTCGAAGTAGCTGCCGATGTTTTCAAGCGTGGGCCCCCAGCGGAATTCGAGATGGAAGGTCTCCTCCGGTGTGTCATCCGCAAAGGCGAAATAGGTGAAGTCATCCCCTTCCGCATCGGCCTGATAAATGTGCAGAGCCATCCCTTCCATGACCTGCCCGCCGATGACCAGCGGTTCATCCCTGAGATAAGTATAGGTATGGCTGAAAACAGGCGTGCCCTCCGCATCAATCCCTGAGATCACATCCCCGCTGATCGTGATCTCCTTCACGCCGTTCAGGAAAAAGCAGTCGAACACAACGGATTCCGGATTTTTGCTGAAAAAATCGATGGCTTCCTGTCCGTACAGTTCCCCCATACAGGAGCCCACAAGCATCTGATAATACATTTCCGCCATCTCCGGATCATCCGTGTAGTTCCGGATGCATTCGATCCAGTAATCATGGAATTCTTCCTTCGCGAACTCCGGGAAGAGCTCAATGAAGCTGCCCTGAATGGCTTCAAGACGTTCGTCCGTCTCCGCAAATGCGGAGAAGCAGATCACGGCGGTCAGCAGGACCGCGGACAGAATAACAAATAACGACTTTTTCATTCAAAACCATCCTTTCTTAGTTAGTCTATTCTAACTTTAACGCACTATTATATGAGTTTTTCCGGAAAAGTCAAATCAATTGATGACATATATTCCAAACAAATTCTGAAGCGGCGAATTTCAGCCGGGATCCGGCAGCGATTTCAACGGATCACCGGAAATCGGAACGGCCATAACAGATATCAGGCATTTTCAGACCTTATGGTTATACAAAGCTAATTTGAGATTATAATTGACCGCAGTTAGAAGATATTAACTTCAACCGATCCGATATAAATACCGCAAATATCAGAAGGGGAACACGCTCCCATGGTTTGATGGAAATAGAAGATCCTGCCCCCTGAAAGCCTGCAAAAAAGCGCTGTGTTTCCCAAAAGGGCCCCGCCGGAGCCGGTCAGGAACGACCGCCGGCGATGGAAGGTCCGATTTGAACAAAAAACAAGAACGCCGGACGTTCAGATCCGGCTGATGAAGGAGCAAACATGTTCTGGGATAATGTCGCCGGCGTTTATGACCTGTTTGTGAACGTTGTCAACAGAAAAACACACGAAAAACTGCGCGCGATCGTGGCGGACCTGATCGGGCCGGAGGATGATGTGCTGGAATGCGCCTGCGGGACCGGACTGCTCAGCGCAGTGGCCGCGGCGAAATGCCGAACGCTCACGGCAACAGACTTTTCGGAGAAAATGCTGAAAAAAGCAGCCAAAAACTGTTCAGGCTTCCATAATATCACATTCCGCCGCGCGGACATCACGGCACTGGACTTTCCGGACAGCAGCTTTGACAAAGTGATCGCAGGGAACGTGATCCACCTGCTGGATGAACCGCTGAAAGCACTGAAGGAACTGGACCGTGTCTGCAGACCCGGCGGGATACTGATCATTCCGACCTATATGAACAAAGACCGCAGCGGAAATTCAAACAGCTTTTCCGCCGCCGCGGGAAAAGCCGGGGCCGATTTCAAACGGGAGTTCACACCGGAAAGCTATAAACAGTTCTTTCTGGATGCCGGATATCCGGATGTGCGGCTGATGACGGCGGAAGGCCGGATCCCCTGCACAGTCGCTGTAATGAGGAGAAAAGATAAATGAAACCGACAGCGAATTTCACACCCGAAAAAGACGGATTTTACGGAGCATGGTACCCGGCGGCCGAAAAAACAGACCGCGCGATGATCATAATGCTGGGGGATTCCTCGGATGACTATATGGCAAAATGCGGGGCCAAATGGCTGAACCGGCAGGCCGTGAATGTGCTTGCCATGTCGCCGGATAAAAAGGATTACGGGCACCACAGCTATCCGCTGGAGCGCTTCGGGAAGGCGATCG
>CADBKS010000205.1 GCA_902795255.1 uncultured Chloroflexota bacterium | reverse complement strand
CTATACCTTCACCCTGAAAGACGGCCTGAAGTGGTCCGATGGTTCCGACCTGACCGCTGAAGATTTCGTCTACAGCTGGAAGCGTGCTGCCGATCCGAAGACCGCTGCCGACTACGCTTACATGTTCGACGTTATCGCCGGTTATGATGCCTTCCAGGAAGGTGATGCCGATGCGCTGCAGGTTTCCGCTCCGGATGCCAAGACCGTTGTCGTCACCCTGAACAGCCCCTGCGCTTACATGCTCGACCTGGTCGCTTTCCCGACCTACTTCCCTGTGAAGCAGTCTGAAGTTGAAGCTGCCGCGGATTGGGAAACCAACCCCGGTTCCTGGGCTCAGGAAGCCGGCTTCGTCTCCAACGGTGCTTACACTTTGGAGAGCTGGAACCATGATGAATCCATGGTTTACGTCAAGAACCCGTACTGGTACGATGCTGACAATGTCTCCATCGAACGCATCGAATACATGCTGTCCGCTGATGACACTGCCATTTATGCCGCTTACCGCGCCGGCGATCTTGATTTCGCTGACACCGTTCCGACCGATGAAATCGCTTCCCTCATCGAATCCAACGACCCCGAATTCCACATCGTTGACGAACTGGGTACCTACTACGTGATCTTCAATGTGAAGTCCCCGCTGTTCGAAGGCAAGACTGCTGAACAGGCGAACGCCATGCGCAAAGCCTTTGGTCTGCTTGTTGACCGCCAGTACATCATCGACACTGTCGGCCAGACCGGTCAGAAGATCGCCACATCCTTCCTGCCCGCAGGTATGGCTGACGGCAACGGCGGCATCTTCAAGGATGCTGCTGCCTGGGATTACCCGGTTGAAGACGGCTACTATGACACCGAAGTTGATGTTGACGGCGCGATCGAACTGCTTGAATTCGCCGGCTTCAAATTCGATGAAAACGGTATGCTCTCCGATGAAACCCCGATCTCCTTCGAATACCTGACCAATGCCACTTCCGGTCACGTTGCGATCGCGGAATGCATCCAGCAGGACCTCGCCGCTGTCGGTATCAACATGACCATCCGCTCGATTGACTGGAATGTCTTCCTCAACGAACGTAAAGACGGCAACTACGATATCGCCCGTAATGGCTGGATCGCTGACTTCAACGACCCGATCAACATGCTTGAAATGTGGACCACGAACTCCGGCAACAATGATGCCCAGTTCGGCCGCTACTAATTCAGGCTGACTGAATGATCAGGAACCGCCTTCCGCAGGGGAGGCGGTTCTTTTTATGCCGGCAGGACGAAGATTCCCCGCCGGTCGTCCGGGATTGCCGGACAGTGTCAGATCACCGGTTCGGGGATCTCGCAAAGGATCAGTTCCCCGCGGTGTTCCGGATCGGCCGGAAATGCGGAGCTGATCCGGGGCATTTTATCCGGATCCAAAAGTCCGTATTGTGCAATTCCGGAAAAAAGAACGGTCCCGATCGGATTTTCTGTGCCCAGAATACAGTCGGGTTTGTAGTTCGTCAGGAAATGTGCCAGAACGGCGCGCAGACAGCTTTCCGAAGGCGTGCGCAGCACCGGATCGTCATAGACAAAGATCCGGTCCGCTCCGTGTGCAAAATACTGTCGGGCAGCTGCCGCGATCCCGCTGCCGGCAAGGACCAGGGAGACCTTTCCCGTTCCTGCGGAAGCGGCTTCCTTTGCTCTCTTCAGCAGTTCAAGCGTGACCGGGTCCGCTCCGTTATCCGGAGCGCATTCACCCAAGACGGTCATGCCGTGGAGCTCGATTTCCTCTTCGGAAACGGCGCAGAATACGCCGTCAGGGCTTATTTCCGGTGCTTTGGCCGGAAAAAGTTCCTTCAGGACGTTGTATTCGTTGGATTCAGGTTCGTTCATAAGATACAGGTCCATTTATAAAATTGCTGCCGGGTTCCCGGTCCCCCGGTGAAAGGGCCGGATTCAGTTCCCTTCCGCGTAGTTTACGCCCGCCATGGCATCCCGGCAATAAGCGTCAGCGCCGATCATATCGGCGTATGCCTGCGTCATGACGGCACCGCCGACCATGACTTTACACCACGGGGCGGTTTCCCGGAGCGCTTTGATCGTTACTTCCATTGCCGGTACGGTGGTAGTCATCAGTGCGCTCAGGCCGCAGTATTTGGCGCGGGTGGAGATCACGGTATCGGCGATCAACTGCGGGTCGACATCCTTGCCGAGATCGATGACTTCATAATCGTAGTTCTCGAGCAGGACTTTGACGATATTCTTTCCGATGTCATGGATGTCGCCCTTGACGGTGGCCAGGACGATCGTCCCCTTTTTCTCCCGGATCTCCCCGGTGCTGCTCATGTGTTCTTTCAGAACTTCGAAGGCGGATTTGGCTGCCTCGGCGCTCATCAGCAGCTGGGGCAGGAATGCCTTGCCCTGTTCAAAGTCTTTCCCGACCCGGTTCAGGGCGGGGATCAGTTCTCCGTTGATGATCTCCAGCGCGGCATGGTCCCGGAGCATCTCTGCGGCGAAACCTGCAGCACCTTCCCGGAGGCCGCGTTCGATGCAGGCGCCGAGAGAATCGGCGGATGCGGAGCCCTGAGGGGCTGCTGATGCTGCTCCGGCTGCGGGTGCGGCGGCGGTTTCGATTGCCATCTGCGGGGCTCTGCGGATGAATTCTTCGCAGTTTTTGTCCTGTCCGGCAAGCGCGCGGTAGGCATAGTATGCCCGCATCATGATCTCCGAATTCGGATTAATGATCGCGGCGCTGAGTCCGTGGGAGAGCGCCATCGTGTAGAATGCAGAATTGATGATTTCACGCTGGGGCAGGCCGAACGATATGTTGGAAACGCCCAGAACGGTATTCCCGTGATAAATATCGCGGATCCCGTCCAGCGTGGCCAGTGCGGTATTTGCGGAGTTCGGTTCGGAACTGATGGTCATCGCGAGCGTATCGATCAGGATGTCTTTTTTCTCAATGCCATAGCGGGCGGCGGTGCAATAGATCTTTTCCGCGATGGCGAGCCGTCCCTCGGCGGTCGCCGGGATCCCGTTTTCATCCAGGGTCAGGGCGAGCACGACCCCTCCGTATTTTTTCGCCAGCGGGAAGATCTGCTCCATCGTCTCCTGTTTTCCGTTCACGGAATTGATCAGGGCTTTTCCGTTGTAGTGCCGGAGCGCTTTCTCCATTGCCTGCGGATTGGATGTATCGATCTGAAGCGGCAGGCCGATAACGCTTTGCAGTTCGTATACGACGTCGGACATCATCTGAACTTCATCGATCTCCGGAAGACCGACATTCACGTCCAGAATGTGTGCGCCTTTTTCCTGCTGTTTGATCCCTTCGCGAACGATATATTCGATATCATGGCTGCGGAGGGCTTCCTTGAATTTTTTCTTTCCGGTCGGGTTGATGCGCTCACCGATGATCACCGGCTCCGGACCGATCTCGACGGTCCGGCCGGTCCCGCAGACCAGGGTACGGTTCTTCGGGGTGATGGGAGTATGCTCGATCTCCCGGCAGCGGTCGATCATGGCTTTCATATGTGCCGGTGTGGTCCCGCAGCATCCGCCTGCGATCCATAACCCTGCGCGGATGAGTTCCTCCATGACTTCGGCAAATTCTTCCGGCCCGACGGAATAAACCGTTTTGCCGTCCACGGTGGAAGGCAGCCCCGCGTTGGGGTTGACGATCATCGGAATGGAGGCGTATTCGAGCATCCGCAGGGCGATCGGTTTCATCTGGGCAGGCCCGAGCCCACAGTTGATGCCCAGTGCGTCCACGCCCAGTCCTTCGAGCAGCGCGACTTCCGCCGGTACGTCGCCGCCGGTCATCAGCCGGCCGCTTTCATCATAGGTCATGGTGACGAAGACGGGCAGGCTGCTGTTCTCTTTTGCCGCCAGGACCGCCGCTTTGACTTCATAGAGGTCGTTGAGCGTTTCAAAGTGGAGAATATCCGCTCCTGCCGCGTCGGCGGCTTTGACAGTCCGTGCGAAAATATCATAGGCGTCATCAAAAGAGAGTGTTCCAAGCGGTTTGAGGAGCCGGCCGAGCGAGCCGATGCTGAAGGCAATGAAGCGCGGTTCGGCTCCCCCGTCGATGGCATCCATCTGTTCCCGCGCGGCGGCGGCATTGGCGACAGCGGCCCGGGCGATTGCTTCGACGCTGTATGCCCCGTCTTCCGGAAAGTTCAGTACGTTGCAGTTCAGGGAATCGGTCGTGACGATATGGCATCCGGCCTGATAATAGGAGAAATGGACATCCCGGATCACATCCGGGTGGTCGACGTTCCAGCGCTCGGGTTCTTCACCGGGCTGAAGACCCCGGGCCTGCAGCAGTGTGCCGAGACCGCCGTCGAAATAAAGCATTTTCTTTCCGATCAATTCCCGAATGTTCATCCTTCGCCTCCGCGATATAAACTTTATCTGAA
Organism: uncultured Chloroflexota bacterium; assembly: GCA_902795255.1. The sequence continues at coordinate 3,470 of CADBKS010000205.1, read as the reverse complement.
CAATTATAAAATGAAACGTCCCGGATATTTGGAATTCATGAACGAACCGAAAAGTCAGCTAAGTATGATTAACTGAAAAACTTCCGGACGAGTATCCTGAATTTTCCGGAAGTTTTTCAGGTGGAAATCAATAGCTTTTCAGCTGTTTATATTTCCAAATTGATTGCAGAAGATCATCTGCAGCCGCCCAGGTGGCAGCCGGACGGAGCTGCGGGATAGAACTGCGGAATGCAGATCGCTTTCATAGTGACATCATGCATCGGCATGCGGAAGGTCTTGTTGCTGTAGCCAAAGTCAGCCACACCGTCACCATCATAGTCCCAGCCATAAAAGATAAGCCCATTCTTGTACTGGACCGGTTCGAACATAACTTCAACACATTCGGCATAGGCGTGTTCTTCGCAGTCAAACGGGACGACTGCCAGGCAATTACCGCCGTCGTAGGTCACCTTGAATTTGCATTCTTCAGTGCAGGGATCGCATGTCTTACCTGTAGGACAGGTGGTACATGAATCAGCGCTAACAGCCATTGCTGAAACCAGCAGGCACATCAAAACAAACAGTAAAAAGAATTTTTTCATGAGTTTTTATCTCCTCTGAAAAATATTCTATTTCGTTTTTTTTTTTTTTTTTTTTTTTTTTTTTTTTTTTTTTTTTTTTTTTGTCAAGTATGCGAAACCAAAAAAGTCCAAAACAATGACACTTTGTTTTGGTTCAATTCTCTGAAGTTGTGATCAATGGGGGTAGTCTCTGACTGAATTTTCCCCTCTCTCCATATAATATTTTACCACAAGTGCAAGGACTATGCCAGAAAGTTTCGTATACATGTGACATTTGACCTGAAAAATCATGAAAGGATATGACAGAGAATAATGGGAAAAAAACCGTTGCCTATCTGCGAAAGGGGCAGTCTGTTTTATCGCAGACTTCACAGCCCTGCCGGTGGCAGGCGGTCGGGACCGGACTGATCCCGATCAGTGCGGTGACGGATTTAACAGGCACCATCATTCCCGAATCCGTGAGCGTAAGTCCGATATTTTTCTGCGCTTTGAGCACACGGAGAAAATCCCGCTGGCATGCCAGAGAAAGATCCCCATATCCCGGGCTGAAGCGCGGCCGGAGCCAGAGCCCTTCCGCTTCCGTCTGACGGCGCAGCCGGTCATTTTCTTCATCGCAGTAAGCCTCGATGGCGGCGGCAGCGGCGGCCTGCATGACCACGCCTTTGGCCGCATCCAGGATCACGGCCCGGTGGATCAGCGTATCGACGGCGACTCCGAGTGTGGCTGCGAAAAGGTACACTTCCATACAACCGGCCAGGTTCCGCTCCAGACTGCGGCTGCTGAAGCGCAGGGAAGCGGCGGAAAACCCTTCCGCTTTATCATAATACAGCGGGAACCGTTCGCAGACGGATCGGGGAACTGCTGCACCGTTGACTTCTTCCATGCACTCCGTGATCATACGGCGGACCGCTTCATCAGGCTGCTGTCCCCGGTAACTCAGGTAGCGGGCGACTTCCTGAGGGTCGATCCGGATCATGCCCTGAGCACTTCGGAAAGGTTCTCCATGATCTTACCGGCAACGTCCGGCTTGTTCATGGAATAAACATGGATCCCCTTGACCCCGTTGGCGAGCAGGTCGATGATCTGTTCCGTGGCGTAGGCGATGCCGGCCTGCTTCATGGCTTTCGGGTTGTCCCCGAATTTGTCCGCGATGGAAAGGAAGCGCGCCGGGAAGACGGTTCCGGAGAGTTTGATAGCCTTTTCGATCTGGCTGCGCTGGGTAATCGGGAAGATCCCCGCCAGGATCGGGCAGGTGATGCCGATCTCGCGGATGCGGTAAAGGAAGCTGTAGAAGATGCTGTTGTCAAAGAACATCTGGGTCGTCAGAAATTCGCATCCCGCGTCGACTTTCCGCTTGAGGTTCTCCATATCCTGCTGTTTGTTGGCGGATTCCGGATGCCCCTCGGGATAGCAGGCCCCGCCGATACAGAAATCGCCGTAAGCTTTGATATCCGCTGCCAGTTCGCTGGCGTGCAGGTAGCCGTTTTCTTTCGGAAACTCATACCCTTCCGGGATATCCCCGCGGAGGGCGAGGACGTTTTCGATGTGTTTGGATTTCAGGTCGTCCAGCCGCTCATAAATACCCTTTTTATCCGTTGTCACGCAGGTGATATGGGCCAGAGCGGTCACGCCGCACTGGGTCTGGATGTCTGAGGCAAGCTGGAATGTATGGCGCCGTGTTCCTCCGTTTGCCCCGTAGGTCACGCTCATGAAATCCGGCTTCAGGTTCGCGATCTCCATGGTCGCTTCCCGGATCTTCGGGAACATGTCGTCGGTTTTCGGCGGATAGACCTCAAATGAAATGGTCGGTTTTCCCTCTTTGAGAATGTCGCTGATCTTCATATGTTTCTTCCTTCAGTAAGCTGTGCTCTGTTGTAAGAGCTCATTTGTTATGTATGTGGCAGCCGAAAGGGAGTGCTTTGCAAGGCGCGTCCCGGCATCCCGGTTTTATTCTGTCTGAAACGACGGGTTTTGTTTTACTCCGGAGACTCCTGATGAGACTTCCCCATATTTATCGGCTGTCTTCTATTTAATTTTAGCACAGGTGTTTATGCCTGTTCATCCCCGCTTTTTTCCTAACGGGCCTTCTTCCGGGTGCGGATGCGGCGGACCACTGCAGTGCGCAGGCCTGCGGCAAGCAGGACCAGAATGTAGGCGGCCATCAACAGCGCGAGACCGGAAAAGGTCAGAAAAACGAACGGTGACGGATGAAAAACATCCGTGTTCTCCAGCCGCATGACCGCGGAAGGAGAGTAAACGCTGTCCTGTGACCACGGCTCGATGATGTAAAAGCCCCGGTCGGTCAGGTCCTGTTTGGAAAGCTGATCGACCACGGACCGGTCGATCACACCTTCGTAAAAGGTGCCTTTGTCCATATCCTGAGAATAGATATAGCGGACATTTGCCTGAATGGCTCCTGCCGAATATTCCAGGAGAGAACATTGGATGTTCTGGTCGGAGGGGGAGTAGATTATCGCGGAAAAGTTCTGATCCTTCGGCAGGATGATCAGTGTCTGGGACCCGTCGCGGGAGGCGTAAAGGATGGTGCCGCTCTCCTTTCCCTTGAACCCGGGCGTCCGGACGCTTTCCGCGTCGATCGTGATCTCTCCATTGCTTTTGATCCCTTCAATGAAATCCCCATTGCTGTCGAAGAGCTCCACATCCACATTCCCGGTGATCGTATAGTGATAATATCCGGGCTCGGTGGTAAGGATCTCTGTCGGGTCATCCGAAGCGAAGATCCAAGCCAGATAGGCGGAATCGTAATGCTCATGCATCAGGTTTTCCTGGATGGAGATGCCGGGGTCCCAGAACAGGTCATCCGGGTTGAATTTCTGGCCCCGGAAGGAGGTGTAGGCCACCTGGCAGAGATAATCCAGAAAATAATAAAACTCCTTCATCTGGTAGAGC
>CADBKS010000204.1 GCA_902795255.1 uncultured Chloroflexota bacterium | reverse complement strand
AAAGGTAGCCTGGTATATCCAGAAAAACAATATCGATATGAGAGGCGTTGATCCATATCCTGGCTTCAACACACTGCCTGCACAGAGAGTTTACATGCATTTTTTCCAGATTGCAGAAGTAGGGAAAGCTTCATGGGCGCAGATCGCTGAATCAGACCTTGGATACAACCAATACACGATCGATTTAGTGTTCGATGCATACGATACATTCGTTGCAGCGCATAGTTCGGATAACGTGCCGGACAGCTTCAAGGTATATTTCTGCGATGCTGGATCCAATCAGAATTTCGTGCTGTGGGGAAACAATCCAACAGGATATGTGAAGATGCAGAAAGTATCCGGAAACACAGACATAACAGGCTAAACAACAGCAGCCCTGCTTATCCGGCAGGGCTCTTTTTTGATAAGGTAAAAACGGCAGAATTTTTGATTCCTGCTGCAATTATTTGGAAGGAGTTTTTTTATGAATAAGAAACTGTTCTCTGTTGTACTGGCTGTCCTGATGATGGCTGTGTGTGTTTCCGGCGTATTCGCGCAGGATGCGATCAAGATCGGCGGTACCGGCCCTCTGACCGGCGGCGCTGCGATCTACGGCAATGCTGTCGCCAACGCGGCTGCGATCGCTGTCGAAGAAGTCAACGCTCTCGGCGGCCTGCAGTTCGAACTGAAGTATGAAGACGACGCCCACGACGCTGAAAAGGCTGTCAACGCTTTCAACGCTCTCCTGGACTGGGGTATGCAGGTCTCCATGAGCTCTGTCACCTCCAAACCGGCTGAAGCCACCTCCGAACTGAACATGGAAGAACGCGTTTTCGGTATGACCCCGTCCGCTTCCTCCACCGCTGTCATCGACGGCAAAGACAACGTCCTGCAGATGTGCTTCACCGACCCGAACCAGGGTTCCGCCTCCGCGGCCTACATCGTCAACAAGGGTCTGGCCTCCAAGGTCGCCGTGATCTGGAAGAACGACGATGTTTACTCCAAGGGTGTTTATGACACCTTCATGGCCGAAGCTGAAAAACTGGGTCTGGAAGTTGTTTCCGACACCACCTTCTCCGACGGCAACGATACCGACTTCTCTGTTCAGATCGCCGATGCCCAGGAAAAGGGTGCCGAACTTGTCTTCCTGCCGATGTACTACACTCCGGCTTCCCTGATCCTTGCCCAGGCCAACGCCGCGGGTTATGCCCCGATCTTCTTCGGTGTCGACGGTATGGACGGCATCCTGGCGATGGAAGGTTTCGATGCTTCCCTGGCTGAAGGCGTCATCCTCCTGACCCCGTTCAATGCTGACTCCACCGATGAGAAGACCGCCGCTTTCGTTGCAAAATATCAGGAACGCTTCGGTGAGATCCCGAACCAGTTCGCCGCGGATGCCTACGACGTCGTTTACGCCCTGGCCGAAGCCTGCGAAGCTGCCGGCGTCACTGCCGATATGAGCGCGGAAGAGATCAACGATGCCCTGATCGAAACCTTCAAGACCTTCACTTTCAACGGTGTCACCGGTGAAAACATGACCTGGTCCGAAGGTGCCGTGAACAAAGCCCCGAAGGGTATGATCATTAAAGACGGTGCATACGCCGGTCTTGACTAATTTATGAATTGATCGCCGGAGTAAGAGGGGGGATCCTTCCCCCTCTTTTCCGGTGCCGGCCCCCGTTGGGAAAAGGTTTCCCGGCCGGAGGCAGGTACCGGAAATTCTCCTGGGAGGTGAACACGAATGCGGTTTCTTAGTTTCCTGATCAGCGGTCTCAGCCTGGGCAGCATTTACGCGATCATCGCGTTGGGCTACACCATGGTTTACGGGATCGCAAAAATGCTGAACTTCGCCCATGGGGACGTGATCATGGTGGGAAGTTATATTTGTTTCTTTGCCATGATGCGCTTCAATCTGCCGCCGGTCGTTGGGGTGATCCTGGCCATGATCGTCTGTACGGTCCTCGGCATCGTCATCGAACGGCTGGCTTACAAGCCGCTGCGTCAGGCTGCGTCGCTCGCGGTGCTGATCACGGCGATCGGGGTCAGCTACTTCCTGCAGAACGGCGCGCTGCTGCTCTGGACTTCTTCTCCGAAGGTCTTTCCTTCTGTCATCGGCAACGGCAAGCTGCAGCTGGGGGAACTGACGATCTCCTACGTGACGCTGCTGACGGTCGCCGTCTGTCTGGTGATCATGGGCGCGCTGACCTGGTTCACCGGGAACACCAAAAAGGGCAAGGCCATGCGGGCCTGCTCTGAAGATAAGGGCGCTGCCCAACTGATGGGCATCGACGTCGACAGCACGATCTCCATGACCTTTGCTATCGGCTCCGGCCTGGCAGCGGTCGCGGGTGTGCTGCTCTGCTCGGCTTATCCGACGCTGGTGCCGACCACCGGCTCTATGCCCGGCATCAAGGCCTTCACGGCTGCCGTGTTCGGCGGGATCGGTTCGATCCCGGGTGCGTTCCTGGGCGGCCTGCTGCTGGGCGTGATCGAGACCTTCGCGAAGGCTTACATCTCCACGCAGCTTTCCGACGCGGTCGTTTTCAGTGTGCTGATCATCGTCCTGCTGGTCCGTCCGGCAGGGCTGCTCGGCAAGACCGTTAACGAGAAAGTATAAAGGAGCGGAATATGAAGCGAAATAATACGAACAAGATCCTCTCCTTTGTCCTGGTGATCGCCGCTTACGGGATCATGACGGTACTGATCAAAACCGGCCATGCCAATCGTTCCATGCAGGGGATGCTGGTGCCGATCTGTGCTTATATCGTGATGGCGATCTCCCTGAACCTGACGGTCGGGATCCTCGGCGAACTGAGCCTGGGCCATGCCGGCTTTATGAGCGTCGGTGCTTTCACTGGCACCTGCGCGGCGCTGATGATGACCGAATCCGTCCCCAACGCGAATCTCCGCCTGGGCATTGCCATGGCGATCGGTGCGGTCTTTGCGGGCATCGTCGGTTTCCTGATCGGGATCCCGGTGCTGCGCCTGAAGGGCGACTATCTGGCGATCGTTACCCTGGCTTTTGGTGAGATCATTAAAAGCGTTTTCAACAATACCTATCTCGGTTTTGACAAATACGGGCTGCATTTCCGCCTGCTGAACGATAAGGGGATGAACCTTGACGGCGGACGGATGCTGATCGAAGGGGCGATGGGGATCGGGAAGATCAAGAAGATCTCGAACTTCACCGCCGGCTTTATCCTGATCCTGCTCACGCTTTTCGTGGTCTATCACCTGGTGGAAAGCCGTTACGGGCGCGCGATCATGGCGATCCGCGATAACCGGATCGCTGCCGAAAGCGTCGGGATCGGCGTTACGCACTACAAGATGACGGCATTCGTGATCTCCGCGGCGATGGCCGGGGCTGCCGGTGCGCTTTTCGCGATGAACTATTCGACGATCGTGGCGAATAAATTTGACTTCAACTCCTCGATCCTGATCCTGGTGCTGGTCGTGCTTGGCGGACTCGGCAATATCACCGGTTCGATCATCTCCGCGACGCTGCTGACGAATTCCTCCGGATCGAAGGTCATGTTTGACCGCATCCGGACGAAACTGCGCGGAAATAAAGAAGAATAGGAGGGACACAGGATGAGCAATACAAACGGAAGCAGACTGGTACCGGTCCCTTCAAATGCAGTGATCCCGGAGCGTGACATCAATGATATGCCCGCGCTGGAATGCAAGAACCTGGGGATCACCTTCGGCGGCCTTCATGCCGTGGAGGGCTTCAACCTGGTCATCGGCCGGACGGAGATCGCGGGCCTGATCGGCCCGAACGGCGCGGGGAAGACCACCGTCTTCAACCTGCTGACCAAGGTCTACCAGCCGACGACAGGCACGATCCTGCTGAACGGGATGGATACACACGGGATGACGACGGCTCAGGTGAGCCGGGCGGGCATCGGCCGGACTTTCCAGAACATCCGGCTGTTCTCCAACCTGACGGTCGAGGAAAATATCCTGGTCGCGATGGACCAGTCCATGAAGTACGGCCTGGCAAGCAGCCTGCTGCGCCTGCCTTTTTACTTCAGGGAGGAAAAGAAAGCCCATCAGCGGGCGCTCGAACTGCTGAAGATCTTTGATATGGAAAATGTGGCGGACCATCGGGCGGGCTCACTGCCGTACGGCGCACAGCGCCGGGTCGAAATCGTCCGCGCACTGGCGACGCAGCCGAAGGTCCTGCTGCTGGATGAACCGGCGGCAGGGATGAACCCCTCCGAGACCGCGGACCTGATGGAAAACATCCGCCGCATCCGCGATATGTTCCAGATCGCGGTCGTCCTGATCGAGCACGACATGAACCTGGTCATGAACGTCTGCGAAGGGATCTGCGTGCTGAACTTCGGACGGGTGATCGCGAAAGGCAGTCCGTCGGAGATCCAGAAGAACCCGACCGTGATCGAAGCCTATCTCGGCAAGTCCCATAAGGAAGGAGCAGCGGCATGAGTACGATCCTGAAAGTCGATGACATCAACGTTTATTACGGCAGCATCCACGCGATCAAGGGAATTTCTTTCCATGTGGAAGAAGGCGAGATCGTGACCCTGATCGGCGCGAACGGGGCGGGAAAATCCACAACGCTGAATACGGTCGCGGGTCTGCTGCGCAGCCGCACCGGCTCCATCAGCTTCATGGACTCCCCGATCGATAAGATCCCCCCGCATAAGGTCGTGGAACGCGGCCTGGCCATGTGCCCGGAAGGACGCCGCATCTTCCTGCAGCTGACGGTCGAGGAAAATCTGGAGATGGGCGCTTATACGGCCAAAAACATCGATATGGACGCCGAAAAGGAACGTGTCTTCACGCTCTTCCCGCGGCTGAAGGAACGCCGCACCCAGATCGGCGGGACGCTTTCCGGCGGTGAACAGCAGATGCTGGCCATGGGCCGGGCCCTGATGAGCAAACCGCACCTTATGATGATGGACGAACCCTCCATGGGGCTGGCCCCGATCCTGGTGGAACAGATCTTTGACATCATCAAAAGCCTGCACAAAGAGGGAACGACGATTTTGCTGGTGGAACAGAACGCGCAGGCAGCGCTTTCGGTTGCCGACCGCGGTTACGTGCTGGAAACGGGAAAGATCGTC
>CADBKS010000203.1 GCA_902795255.1 uncultured Chloroflexota bacterium | reverse complement strand
GGGACCAGACGGTCGTGCCGGCAGCGATATCCGCGCAGTAAACAAAACCGTTCATATCCGCGGCAATCAGTTTATCGCCCATCAGCAGCGGGGAAGCCCAGATCTCGCCGGTGGTGGTCAGGATCGTCCGGACCGTACCGGAAGCGAGGTCCATCTCATCGACTTCATTGGCCAGCGTGCTGAAATAAAGCTTCCCGTCGGAAAGGACCGGGTCACTCATGACCGCGCCGGAGATCGCGACCGACTGCTTCAGTTCGCCGGTGGCCGCGTCCAGCAGGTTCATCTTTTTGTCCATGGAGGCGACGTAAAGGGTCCCGTTATCATAAACAGGACGCACCCAGATCTCGTTGCTCAGAGTCGTCTGCCAGTTCGGGGCGATGCTTTCGCCCGCGGCGTTTTCAGGATAGGAACTGACCATGCCGCCGCTGGAAACGACATAGATGCTGCCGTCCGCGATCAGCGGAGAGGCGATCACCTTGTTCTTATTGTTGCCGATCTCGATATCGGCCGCAAGCGTCCCGTCCGCCTTGTTGATAATGTGGAGGCGGTTGGTATAGGTCGGGGCGTAAACACGTGAGTCATCAACGGCAGGGGCCGCATAATAACTGATGCGGTTATTCGCCGATTCCGGATAGCTCCAGAGCTTTTTCCCGCCGCTCACAGCCTCGATCAGGCCGCCGTTCGCTGTATAAACGACGTCCCCGTCAGCCGCGGCACCGGGCCAGCTCGTACTGCTGTACATCGCGCTCCTGCTTGAGCAGGCGGTCACCGCAATCGTGCAGAGCAGAAGGACGAGCAGCGCAAAGATTTGATTATTTTTCATAGTTTTCCTTAAACTGCGGATCTCACGGAACCGGATCGAATCCGCCCGGATTAAAGGGATTACATCGAAGGATACGCCATACTGCCATCGGAACACCCCGAAGGGCGCCGTATTTATAGATCGCCTGATATCCGTAATGAGAACATGTCGGGTAAAACCTGCAGGTATTTGCCGGAAGCATCCGGGATAAAGTCATCTGGTACAGCCGGATCAGCCCCAGAAAGAAAAAACGGGGCAGATTCATCAGCTTAAATGGCAAATCCCGCAAACGGGGTTCCGGGACGGTTACCGGCTCAGTTTCCGGGGGAGTGTTCTCTGTTGTATGATCGCAGTGATCCACCAGGCAGCGGCTTCATTACTCCTGAGGAGTCCCGCGCCAGATACCGGCTTTCTTTAATTGTTCGGCAAGGATCCCGGTTATTTCCGGTGTGTCATGGTCCAGGATCTGCTGTCTTGCCAGCAGGAGGATCATGGTCTCGGGCTGAATATGATCATGCAGTTCCGTCACTGCAGAACGCAGCACCCGCTTGGCGCGGTTGCGTTCGACCGCACCGCCGACCGCTTTCGAAGCGATCACACCGACGGGAGCGTTATCCACGGAAGTGTCATGAAGATAGATCAACACAAAAAGCGGGTGCGCAGTGGATCTCCCGTATCGTCTGACCCGTTGAATATCGATCGAATGGTTCAGGCGATCTTTTCTGTCCACTGCAGCACTCGCTGTCTAAAACCGAACTTGCAAAATCAATGAAGAAAACCGAATTACCAGCGGAGGCGTTTCAGGCTGTTGTTGGCGGTGACGGTCAGCTTGTAGCGGCCGCGGGCACGGCGGCGCTTCAAAACATTGCGGCCGTCTGCGGTAGCCATGCGTTCCCGGAAACCGTGAACACGAACACGACGTCGAACTTTCGGTTGATAAGTACGTTTGGTAGCCATCTTTATAAATTTCCTTTCAGTTTCCTGACCGGCTGCAATCCGGTTTGTTCACGGAAAACTGCTTGCTTGGGTTCCGTCTGCCACCGCTTCCAGTCTTTCGAAATGCTTCCAAAAAACCTTTCGAAAAACCGTTTTCGCAGTGCATCAATCAAGTTGAATTCCGCTAATTACATTCACTAACCGCTGAATTATAATGCATTCTGTTTTTACGGTCAAACAATTTGGGAAAAGAGGTGACTGCCGGTCCAGCCGGCGGCAGGCAGCGGGCAGCCGGCAGTCTTTCCGTACGGCCCCGTATACACACAGAAAGCCGTACGGCTGCAGCCGTTTTTCATAAACGAAAGCGATTTCCCCGAAAAACAGCTTTTTTCCATATAATTATAGGAAGAAAGTAAAAACAAAAGGCGGAGAGGATAAACGGATATGAGTATGGTGGCACTGGATCTGGAAACGACCGGACTGGATATCAGTCAGGACAAGATCATCGAGATCGGAATGATCCGTTTTGACGGTGCAAAAGTACTGGAGACCTATCAGACCTTTATCAATCCGGACCGGCCGATCCCCGCCGCAGTTTCCCAGCTGACCCATATCACGAACCCTATGGTCGTGAATGCTCCGCACATTCTGGATGTTCTGGAAGAGGTCAGTGAATTTGTCGGAACGGACGCCATTGTCGGACACAACATCGGCTTTGACCTCGGTTTTCTCCGGCGCTACAAGATCCTGACAAAGAACCGCTGCACCGACACCTACGAGCTGGCCAGCGTACTGCTGCCCCGTGCCGGCCGTTACAAGCTTTCCGCCCTGGTAGAGCAGTTCGGGATCGACGCGGAAGGGAAACACCGCGCGGTCGCCGACTGCATGATGACGCTGAAGCTCTACAACAAACTGATCGAGAAGGCCTACAGCCTTCCCTTTGAAGTTCTCACCGCACTGATCAACACCGCTGGGACCGCTCCATGGAACGGGGCAGGTCCGCTCCGGGAAGTTCTCTCCTCCCGCATCAAAGCGGGTGAAAAGTACGGCAGCGGCAAAAATCTCAGGCTGCCGGTCTTCGCACCCAGATGGGAAGGGGAAGCCTATGAAATGAAGCCCGCGGAATACCCCACTGAGCTGGACACGGAAAAGCTCACCGGGATCATCTCCGAAGGCGGCGCTTTCAGCCGGCAGTTCGAACGTTTTGAACCGCGGGCCCAGCAGATCGAAATGCTGCAGGCCGTATCCGAAGCCTTTTCCAAAGGACATCACATGCTCATCGAAGCGGGAACAGGCACCGGGAAATCCTTTGCCTACCTGATCCCCGCGTTTCAGTGGGCCATCCAGAACGGGGAACGCGTCATCATTTCCACCAACACCATCAACCTGCAGGATCAGCTCATCAACAAGGATATCCCGGAGCTGGAGAAGATCCTGGGGACCGAACTGCGCGCGACCGTACAGAAAGGCCGCGGGAACTACCTTTGCCCGCAGCGGTTCATGAGCATGCAGGCACGGCACGCTTCCACAGCGGAGGAAATGCGGGTTCTGGGAAAGGTGCTCGTCTGGCTGAATGAGAACGGGACCGGGGACCGGGGCGACCTCAACGTCAACGGTCCGATCGAAGGGGAGGTCTGGAGCCGGATCTCCGCCGAAAACGAGGCCTGCCGGCCCAACACCTGTCCGTTCCGGAAAAAGAACCAGTGTCCGTTTTACAGCATCCGCGCCCAGGCGCTCCATTCACATGTGATCATCGTCAACCACGCGCTGCTGCTGGCCGACGCGGTTTACGCCAAAGGCGTTATTCCCGAATACAAATATCTGATCATCGATGAAGGCCACCACCTGGAATCCGCCGCCACCGGCGCATTGAGCTTCAAAACGTCCCAGTTTGAGATCAGCCGCATCCTGCAGGACATCGGCACTCCGAGCAACGGAGCTGTCAGCAGGATCCTCACGGAAATGCAGGATAAAGTCACGGCCGAAACCTACGAAAAACTTCAGACCGTGACCGACAAACTCGCCTCCAGATCCGAAGAGCTCGCCCCCGAACTGAAAAACCTCTTTGAAAGCCTGCGCCGGTTCATGGATGAGATCCGCGAAGGGAAACCGCTCACGATCTACGGACAGCAGGAGCGTCTGAACGAGGCAGCCCGCGCGATGGACGGCTGGGACGAGATCGGCATCATCTGGGCGAACTGCGAACATCTGATGCGCTCCATTCTGAAGAAAATGGCCAAAATCGGCAAAAAGGTCGAAGAAGTCAACGAAGACGATCCACAGGACAGCACCACAGAACTGAACGCCGTTTTCATGGGGCTCCATGACCAGCTGGAAGAGATCCATGATGAACTCGAAGCGCTTTTCATGGCACCGGACCCGAATTATATCTACTGGATCGACCTTTCCGGCAGCAGTACGCGCCTCACACTCTGCTCCGCGCCGCTCACCGTCGGCCCGATGCTGGAAGAAAAACTCTGGAATGAAAAAGACTGCGTGATCCTGACCTCCGCGACGCTGACCGCACAGAAGCAGTTCGGCTATATCCGGGAACGTCTTTCCGCAGAAACAGCGGACGAACTCCGCGTCGGCTCGCCGTTCGATTACAAAAAAGCCGTTCTGCTGTGCACACCTTCGGATGCTCCGGCCCCGAATATGCCCTCTGCCCAGCACGTTCTGGACACGACGCTGATCAACCTGTGCCGGGCCGTTGGCGGCAGGACGCTGGCTCTCTTCACATCCTATGCGCAGCTGAAACACACCTCAAACAATATTTCCGCGGAGATGAACAAAGCCGGGATCACAGTGTTCGAGCAGGGCGAAGGGGTCTCGCCTTCTGCGCTGCTGGAGACTTTCCGGAATACGGAAAAGGCCATCCTGCTCGGGACACGGAGTTTCTGGGAAGGGGTCGACATTCAGGGAGACGCACTTTCCGTTGTCGTGATCGCGAAGCTGCCGTTTGACGTTCCGTCCGATCCGATCATCGCGGCCCGCAGCGAAAGCTTTGAGGACTCCTACTGCCAGTATAATCTGCCCGAAGCCATCCTGAGATTCCGGCAGGGGTTCGGCCGTCTGATCCGCTCGAAGAATGACCGGGGGATCGTGGTCGTCATGGACAGCCGCATCAACACAAAACGCTACGGGAAGGACTTCATCAATTCCATCCCGGTGTGCGAACGGATCTCCGGAAGCGTAAGGGACATTCCCAGACTCGCCGCGAACTGGCTGCAAAAATAATACGGATCCCACCCGCCACAGTCAAATCAGGACCACCGGCTGAGCCGGTGGTTTGCTCTGCGCCTGTAAGGCGCTGGTACCCGCGTGCGCTTGTAAGCGCATGTCTGTAAACGCTTTGCT
>CADBKS010000202.1 GCA_902795255.1 uncultured Chloroflexota bacterium | reverse complement strand
CACCGCGGCCGAATCCATGGGGATCGGGTCCTGCTACATCGGCGACATCATGGAAAACATCGAGACCCAGCGTGAGATACTCGGTCTGCCGGAGCCTGTTTTTCCCGCGGCCCTGCTGATCTTCGGTTATCCGACCGAACAGCAGAAAAACCGCAGGAAGCCCGAACGCTCTGACATGGACTGTATCGTTCAGGAAAACACCTACCGGCCCCACACCGCGGAGGAACTGAAACGGATGTTTTCAAAAAAATGCGGTGAAACGCCTTACGACGAATGGATCAAGGCCTTCTGCAGGCGGAAATACAACTCGGACTTTTCAAGGGAAATGACGCGTTCCGTGAACGAAGCGCTCAAACCCTTCCGATCCTGATAACAGCGTTCTCCCGGAGAACGCCTCATCCGGATGAATCAGAAACACCGACGCCCAGCGGTAAATACGCCGGGCGTCAGGTATTTCCGCATCAGGCGGGACTTTCAGTCAGCCGCGCCGTTTTCTTCATCGTATTCGCCGTACTCACAGCCAACGTGTGTGGCTTCGACCTCGTCGACGAGGATGAGCTCTCCGTCCTTTTTGTCGTAAAGCCGCACCGTTCCCCAACCGTTCCCGCCGTTCCAGAGACGGTTGTGCTTCTTCGTCCCGTCCGGCGCCTCATAATTGACCAGCAGCATATCTTTCTTCAGACAGCAGATCTCCGTCTCCATCACCGCGTGGATGTTTTCCTGCCGGACGTGCCAGACCACCCGGTCATCCTGTTCCTCAAAGGAGAATTCCGTCTTCACATTCAGCCAGATATGCGAAAAATTGAAGTCATATTCCCTGCCCTCGTAATAAAACACGCCCAGCAGCCGCCGGTCCAGGGGAACGAAATAGACTTTCGGACGCCCGCCGCCGATATCGAACACGCTGTTCTCCAGCATCTTTCCGGTACTGCGGCTTTTCAGGCAGTTTGAAGAGAGCCAGACCCAGGGGCTCGTAAAATCACGGCCCCAGTTTTTATCCGCGTACCCGTAACTCTTCTCCGGCGTGACGATATAGCGCCGTCCATTGCAGATGACTTCCCCTGAAAAGGCGCTCTTCATCCCTTCCGCGTGCCAGTACATCGCGAAAGCTTCGGCATCCCGCAGCGGCTTGCTGGCTCCATACCCGACATTGAAAGCGATCTGCTTGCTGAGGTTCAGGTCCCAGCGCATCTCTCCCGCGTCACACATCCACTCCGGATGGGCCTCGGCATCCCCGGCTGAGACCGAAATACTGCCCCGGAGGACGGTTTCGGAAGCCAGACAGTCCGCGGCTTCGATCCGGTAAGGAGCATCCCCGTGAAGGGTCACATCGTTCCACGCGAAAAAGCGGTGAAGCTGAAAATGCGGTTCACCCCAGGTGCCGGCCTTGACCATCAGGTAGGATGGCCGCTTCCCGTTCCGGCGGTTTTCAGGGAGCTGCCCCAGCACCGGCTCATCCCCGCCGAGCGCGGGATTGCAGACAAAAAACTCGATGAAAAAGGCTTTGTCTTCCCCGGTCTCCGCGTCCTGCGCGGTGAAGGAATGCCACCACCAGTCATAGCCGTGATGTGCCAGCGGTCCGTGGAGCATGAATGCGTCCCGGGTGATATCATGATGATCGAACAAGTTTTCACCTCACTTTATATATAGGCTCACTTTAATATGCACATGGCATGCGGAGCAGAAGCTGCGCATCAGGTTATCGTGTCAGGGCCGACAAATAAATTTGTATATCCACCCGTATCGCACGGCTGATAAATCTTCCGCGGATGCTCCGCAAAGGGCTGTACCGCGGAACATTGATGCCAAAAGAGCTATTATACATCCGTTCCGGCGTTTTGTACCGGGGAACCGCACCGGACAAATGTCACCATAAACGGGCTTCCGCGGCAGCACCCGTTATAATTTTCCGGGTCTGAAAAAATCAAGGAGTTCTCATGTTCCATCTGCTGCTGCCGATCATTTACATTTCATTTATCAGTCTCGGCCTTCCGGATTCGCTGCTGGGTTCCGCATGGCCTTCCATTTATCCCGAGCTGAACGTCCCTGTCTCCGGGGCGGGAGTGATTGCAATGATCATCTCCGCGATGACGGTGATCTCCAGCCTGATGAGCGACCGTCTCACCCGCACGTTCGGGACCGGAAAAGTCACCGCGTTCAGCGTAGCCATGACCGCGGCAGCCCTGTACGGATTTTCCGTCAGCCACAGTTACGCCATGCTGCTCCTCTGGGCCATCCCGTACGGACTGGGAGCGGGCTCCGTCGACGCTTCGCTGAACAATTACGTGGCGCTGTATTATGAATCCCGGCATATGAGCTGGCTGCACTGCATGTGGGGGATCGGTACGGCGATCGGCCCGAACATCATGGGCTTTGCCCTGACCAGGGGAATGGGATGGAACGCCGGTTACCGCATCATCGCGGTCTTCCAGACGGTCCTGTCCGTCTGTCTGTTTCTCAGCCTGCCGCTGTGGAAAAGCCACAGCCATGTCCCGGGGGAGCCGTCGGAAAATGAAGCCAGACCGCTTTCGATTTTCCAAATCGTCCGCATCCCCGGTGTCCGCGAAGTGATGCTCTGCTTTCTGTGCTACTGTGCGGTCGAACAGACCGCGGGGCTGTGGTCCGGCAGCTACCTGACGCTTTACAAAGGCACCGCTCCGGAGACGGCCGCATCGTACGCGGGGATCTTTTATATCGGCATCACCGCCGGCAGGGCTGTCAGCGGGTTCCTGACCTACCGCTTCAGCGATAAACAGATGGTCCGGCTCGGACAGACGCTGATCGCCGCAGGGATCCTGATCCTGCTGGTCCCGGGCGGGGAGATCCTTTCCCTGATCGGGCTGATCATCACCGGTCTGGGATGCGCCCCGGTCTACCCCAGTCTGATCCACTCCACCCCTGCGCATTTCGGGGCAGAGCGTTCCCAGGCGATCATCGGGGTCCAGATGGCCGCTGCTTACGTCGGGTCCTGCCTGACCCCGCCGCTCTTCGGTCTGATCGCGCAGCACATCAGCATCTCCCTGCTGCCGCTGTTCCTTGCGGTCTTCCTGGTCCTCATGTTCCTGATGCATGAACAGCTGATCCGAAAGACCGAAACCCGTCCGCAGGCAGATCGCTGATCAAATCGTTTGAGAGGAGAATATCATGAGACTGGCTGAGATCACCTGGCCGCAGGCACAGGCCTATTTTGAGAAAAACGACATGGTGCTGATCGGCATCGGCAGCGTGGAATGCCACGGCCGCCATATGCCGCTGGGGACCGACACGCTCATTCCGGATCATCTGCTGAAACGGATCGAAGAAAAGAGCGATATCCTGATCGCCCCGACCGTTCCTTACGGAGCCTGTCAGAGCCTCGCCCCCTTCCCCGGCACCATCGATATCGACAGCGAAGTCCTGTATCAGTACCTCCGGCAGATCCTGCTCAGTCTTTACCGGCACGGCGCACGGAAATTCGTGATCCTGAACGGACACGGCGGCAATATGAAGACTGTGGAACGGCTGGGGCTGGAGTTTGAGGAAAAAGGCTGCCTGACCGCACTGCTGAACTGGTGGCTGATGGCCTGGGACCTGGATCCCGCCTGGAAAGGCGGACACGGCGGCGGTGAAGAGACCGCGGCCATTATGGGGATCGATCCCGGTCTGGTCGACCGCTCGGAGATCGGCGGTCCGCTGAAGCTTTTTGACCTGAATGAGAACCTGAAAGCCACCGGTTTCCGTTCGGTCGAATACAAAGGCGTTTCGATCGAGATCATCCGCTCAACGCCGAAAGTGACCGACTCCGGCTGGATCGGCCCGGACCATCCGAACACGGCAACCCCCGAATGGGGACGGGAAATGCTGCAGAAAACCGCAGATTACATTGTGGACTTTCTGGAGGAATTCAAAAAGGTTCCTGTCGAAAGCAAAAATCCGGGAGCCTGAATCCTGATCCGGATGCAGCGGATTTAAATACGAAAGCGCTCCGCAAACGGAGCGCTTTCGTATTTTTTCAACCGGACCGGCTGCAGTCTTCCGACAGCCACCTGTCAGAACCCGGTCATCCCCTCATTCCAGCCGAAGGTCTCCGCGTACGGATCCGGGATGACCTTCAGCAGGACGATGCCGATAAGGACTGCCGCCAGGATCAGCAGGGCCGGACGCAGCAGCTTTTTCCCTTGTCCGCGGCTCATGCACATTTCGGCGGCCTGCATGCCGGTGAATGCCCAGAAGAGGAGCATCATCAGGTTCTCCAGGATCACCAGCACGGCGGCTTTTTCATAATCCAGAAAAGCGAAGATGACACGGAACAGCATGTAGTCGGTCATCTTGCTGCGGATGAACAGAAACAGTCCGTACCCGGCAGCACAGACAAAGCATGCCGAAAGCAGCGTCAGCAGCCATTTTTCCGCTTTAATTTTTCGGATCATCGCCGGAAGGTGCAGTCCTATATGCAGCCCCGTCAGCACAAAAGCCCAGTGGGACATGGCCAGATGCATACTGCGGGAGAAGGAGACGCCCGCCATCCCGTAAAGAAACGGGACCGCGTAACCGCTCATGGACATCCCGCAAAAAGCCGTCAGCGCGAAGGCGGCGAGGAGCAATATATCCACACAGACCGTCAGCACCCGGTACGGGTTGTATTTCCCTTTGAACAGGGATGCGTACCATCGCCGGTTCAGGACCTGATGACAGATGATGAGCACCGTCATCCCGATCCCGATCCATTCATGCAGCTCTTCCCCCGTGACCTGATATGCCATCAGGAAAAGCATCAGCACAGTCATGCAGATGTCAAGGATCCGCTTTTTCGTCATACGAAAAGGTCCCCTGCCGGATCAGAGCCAGGCGGATGCCCAGGACTTCAGTTCATTTTCGGATACGGAAGCCGGAAAGCGTTTTCCCTGTTCCACCTTCGCCCCTTTGGCAAGCCCCTGCATGATCTGCGGAGCCTCTCCGAGTCCGCTGCCGCCGGAGGTGGCAAAGGGAACGACCGTTTTTCCGGTAAAGTCATAAGCTTCCATAAAGGTATCAATGATGGAAGGCTCCCGGTACCACCATACCGGAAATCCGACAAACACGACATCATACTGAGCCATATCCGCGACACGGGAGGAAACCGCCGGGCGGCTGTTCCGGTCGCTCATTTCCATGGAACTGCGGCTTTTGCTGTTCCGCCAGTCAAGGTCCTCCGCCGTATAGCGGACCGCGGGTTCGATCTCAAACAGATCCGCACCGGCCGCGCCGGCCAGTCTTTCC
>CADBKS010000201.1:5306-7719 GCA_902795255.1 uncultured Chloroflexota bacterium | reverse complement strand
CTTCTTTTTTTCGTTACCCTCGTTTCGTGGGCAACAGTCATTTATTATATGCACCCCATGACTTCTGTCAAGTGCTTTTTTGAAATTCGTTATTTTTTTGTGACAACCAATTTTTAGCTGTCAGCAGGCAGCCGGCAGCAGGCAGTTTTTTCAGTTTGAAGGGTGATGATGCAGAGTGTTCAGAGTTCAGAGTGCAGAGTGCAGATAAATCTGTGACGCTTCGCGTCGGATCTTTATCTGGCGCTCCGGTTCAACGGCCGGTCCTTCGGCGCGGAGCGTGTCATCCTAAAGACGCGCAGCGTCACCGCATTTTTTACCTTTTCATTTTTTACTACTATATGAGCTCACTTTTATATGAACATGGCAATCGGAAGTGAGTAACCAGCACCGCTGCAGGGCGCGGCCCGATTCTGCGAAGGGATCTGCTGAGCGAAAGGCAGAGACGAAAGGGATTTCCGCCGGCAGAGGATGTCCGGCCTATATCAGCAGCGCATTAAATAAAAAAGAGCACCGGCGGAAACCGGTGCTCTCTTCAGATCAGTCTCAGTCGTTCATTGCTTCTTCGCAGTTGACGACAGCTTCAGCGATCGCTTCGGCAGCGCTCATCTGACCGGTCGCAGCTCTCTCGACGAGAGATTTGATCTCACTGCGGACGGTGTTCGCGCCGGTGAAGGACGGCAGAACGTAAGCATAATCCAGCTGCTGGCCGAGGGCGGTCAGAGCGATATTGCCGGCAACGAATTCCTGGTAGGACGGAAGTTCCTGGGCATCCTTGTAAGGAGTGAAAGCGACCAGGGATTCAGCCCAGCGGGCAGCGTTTTCAGCATTGGTGAAATATTCAATGAATTCAACAGCGGCTTTTTCCTGCGCTTCGTTGGAAGCGAAGATCAGCGCGGAGCGGTTCCAGCCCGGGACCCAGTCAACGCCGCCATCAGTCTTCGGCATCGGGGCAGCGGCCAGTTCATCATCGCCGAGGTTCAGGTACGGCAGACCGGCGGAAGAACCGACATAGGAAGCCAGCTGTTTGGCGCCCATATCATTGGAGAAGTAATTGCCGGTGGTCGGGGCCAGGCCGAAATAGCCGGCCTTTACGCCGTCAGCAAACCATTCAACGATCGCTTCGAATTCGGGGGTGTTGAAGAGGACTTTCTTGTTTTCGAGATCGACATAGGAACCGCCGGACTGCATCAGCAGGGTCTGGAAACCGTCGGTCAGGGAGTCGAAAGCGAAGCCCGGGATGCCCTTGGCTTCATAGATCTTCTTGGCAGCTTCGGTCAGTTCGTCCCAGGTGGTCGGGCAGGCGAGGCCGAGTTCATCGAAGATGGTCTTGTTGTAGAAGAAGATCGGGCCGGTGGTCTGAACAGCGATGGCGTGCAGGCCGTTATCGGAGAAGGCGGTATCTTCTGCATAGGCGCCGGCGGAAACGCGGCTTTCATAATCGGTGCTCAGATAGGGGAGCAGATCCGGGGCCAGGCCGTTGTCAACGTATTCCGGCATGGAGGAAGCATAGTTGAAGATGATGTCCGGACCGGTACCGTTGGAGACGGCTTCGTAAACCTTGGATTCGAAACCATCCAGCGGCTGGGATTCGGCAACGACTTCGATATCTTCGTGGGCCGCGTTGAATTCAGCGATGATCGCTTCGAGGGTATCTTTCTGCCCTTCGGTGAATGTGTGCCACCAGGTGACAGTGACTTTGTCAGCCGCGGCGGCAGCGCCGGCAAGAGTGAAGATCATGACGGCGACTAATGCGAACACAAACAGATTCTTTTTCATTTTTTCATATCTCCTGTGTGTTTTGTGGGGAAACCCCTTTTCTACCTTATCTTAATAATAATGCATTTTCAGTGCATTTACAAAAAAAGCGCGGATTTTCCGTCTGACCAAAACAAATTCCCGTAAAAGCTTATTTCCTACTATCCACGGTAAACGTAAGCAAATGCCTCACTGTAAAACAGCTGTTCCCGTTATAAAAAGCACCGCCTGTCCCACGGGGCAGGCGGTGCTCACGATCCATATTAACAAGAAAAAGAGTGCTGCCGCGGAAGGGCATTACCAGGTGTAATAATACACGTGCTCGAAGGTACAGCGGGTGCCGTAATCCTTGTTGGTCCCGGACCAGACGGTGAAGGCCAGGCCGCCGGCGGAATCGATCGCCAGATTTTTCTGCTGTCCCACCCTGGCACCATTGATATACACGGAGGCAGTCCCGCCGTTCACGACGAGTACCATCTGGGCGCTGCCCTTCGTTGAGACCGGGCCGTATTTCTGATCGCCGTAATTCAGCTGCCTGCCGTTACGGTATCCGCCGAAGTGCAGCCGCCCGTCCATGTTCACCGCGGCATAGAGGTTGTTATCGGTATCCAGCGCCCTGAAAACGAAACCGCAGCCGGAATACTGATAGTTCGGCGTG
>CADBKS010000201.1:0-5273 GCA_902795255.1 uncultured Chloroflexota bacterium | reverse complement strand
TATCAAAGCTGTCCCACTGGTACCAGTTGATCTGCGCCCATTCGGTTTCATAGTTTTCATGGAAGCGGAAAGTCCCGCTGCTGTTCGGGATCGTCCCATCCCGCTTGAGGTCCGCGACCAGGCTCCGGAATTCGTCCTCCGCCGAGCGGTCATAGGTCGATACCGGAGTGTCCACATAACCTGCTCCGGTATGCCAGATCCGTACAGTCAGCTCGCTTTCGTTCCCTTCCCGTTCCAGGCTGCCGTAGAGCAGCAGGTCCCCGCATACCGCGGAACCATTCCCGGAAAGGATGCCGTAAAGCACATCAAAATCACCTTCCTTCAGCGGCACATCAGCATACGCGGAAAGCGCCGAGAGCAGTTCCAGAAGGATCCCTCTGACGTTCGATTCTTCCCGGTCCGAAACAAAATCAGCCTCGAAAACGATCCGGTCCAGCAAATTCGCACCGCCGGATTTAGTGTAATACAGCAGCAGTTCGATATCGTCATCGACTTCAACTTTGGAGGCGTTCTTCCGGCCTTTTTCCTCAAATGAAACGGAATGGCGGCCGGTGTTTTTCACATACGTTCTGAAGGTCTCATAGAATTTGCCGACCTCAACACCGATCGGAGCGGCGGCGCTTTCCGGATCTGCGGGAGCTGAACGGAATGGCGGCTCTGTCGCGGTCGGAAGCGGCGTTTCAGTCGGAGCAAGGGTATCCGTCGGTACAGGCGTGTCCGTGGCAGTGGGAACCGGTGTATCGGTCGGTACGGCAGTATCCGTGGCAGTGGGGACAGGGGTATCGGTGGGAACAGGGGTATCGGACGGCACAGCGGTATCGGCAGGTAGGGCGGTAACCGTCAGAACCGGCACCGCAGTCGGTTCTCCGCCCGGCAGGTCCGGACCGTTTCCGGAAATGAGCTGATCCACTGCCGCTCCGAACCCGGCGCCGATCAGTTCGGTCAGCACGGTGACCGCATTCAGAATATCCGGATCTTCAGCCTGCTGCAACAGCACGGCTGCTGAAGCCGGGCACCCGGAAAACAGCAAAAGCGATATACTCAGCACGATCATCAGCAGTTTTTTCATAAACACACCCCCGTATTGCTGCGGAATTAATTTAATATATTTCGTATTATTGATATTCACAATTATATAGCAATATTGCGCATTCCGCGAGAGCCAGCCGATATCGAAACGTGCCCGGTCAGACGGCCATCCTGTATTTTTTTCAAACCGAGGGAAACAGGATAAAATTTTTTTATGTGTTTTGAAATCAGAAAGGCCGAACTCAAAGACCTTGGCAGTGCGCTGGAACTGGACCGTCTCTCCTTCGGTGTGGACGCATGGACCGTCATGGATTACATCGGCCTTTTTTCCGTAAGGGACGTAAAGAAATTCACGGCGCTGGCAGACGGGCAGTTCGCCGGATTCGCCGCGTCCGAGTTTGACCGGGAGGAAGGAGCGGTCTGCCTGATGACGCTGGCCGTGGATCCGCGCTTCCGCCGCAGGGGGATCGGTACGGCACTGCTGAAGGCAGCCGAATCCGCTTTCGGGCAGAAACAACGGTTTTATTTATACGCAGACATTCAGAACGAAGCCGCGATCCGGCTGTATGAACATGCCGGATACAAAAAAACCGGTGTCATCCCATCCTATTACATAAACGGCAATGACGCATTGATCATGGAGAAAACAAGCCGATGACGATAAGAAAAAAACTGAAGATATGTCTGGGGATCCTTCTCGTGCTGATCACGGCACTGGGCATTTTTTACCGTTTTTACAACATGAGCTGGGACTCCGGAGCGCTGCTGCACCCGGACGAATACGGGCTGACGAACACGCTCACCCAGCTGCACATGCCCTCCAACATCGGAGATTACTTCAACACCCGCATCGCCCCGATGAGCCCCTACAACAAATACGATGCCGAAGGCAATACGATCGCCAACGGGCCGGACAACACCATGCGCTGGGGGCAGCTGCCGATGCTGATCATCCGCATCACCGCAGAAGCCCTGAACCGCACCGGATATCAGGAGCTGCGCACCACAGGCCGTTATCTCTCGGCGATCATGGACGTCTGCTCGATCCTGCTGCTTTTCATCATCGCCCGGAAACTCTTTGACCGGACCATCGGACTGCTTGCGGCTGCTTTCTTCAGCCTCTGCGTACAGTCCATCCAGCAGTCCCACTTCATGACCGTCGACAACTTCGCCGTTTTCTTCACGATGCTCACCCTGCTTTCCGCAGTGCAGATCTCGGAAGGGCGCTGGCTGTACCGGCAGGCGGACGGCGCTTACCATATGGAACGGCGCGGCTGGTTTGCCATGCTGCGCTTCGGGCTGTTTCTGGGCATGACGATCAGCTGCAAGGTCAATCTGGCCATGCTCGGGATCGTGCTGGCACCGGCCGTTCTCATCAGCTTCGCGGATGTGAAACTCAGAAGCCGGAAAGACTTCTGGCGCGTCATCGTCCTGGCAGTGCTCAGCGCCCTGGCAGCTATCGTGATGATGGTCCTGGCCTGCCGCATCTTCCAGCCGATGATGTTCCGCGTGAAGACCGGCAACACGTCCTTTTTCAATTTCGCGCTGAACCCGGACTGGGTCCGCTCGATGAATGTCGCGGCCACCGAATCCAGCGGTATCGGGGGAGGGCCGCCCTCCGAACAGTGGTCCCACCGTCCGGCCTTCTTCTTTGCCTGGGAAAACCAGGTGCTCTGGGGAATGGGGCTGCCGCTCGGGATCGCCGTCTGGATCTTCCTGATCGCCGGCTGGGTCTGTATGTTCCGCGGGAAGGAACCGGGGCTCTGGAAAAAGCTGCTGCTGCCGCTTTTCTGGGCGACGCTGTTTTTCCTCTTCATGAGCACACGCTTCGTGAAAAACAACCGCTATTTCCTGCCGGTCTATCCGGCTTTCTGTCTCGGGGCCGCATGGGGTCTGGCCCATTGGTTCCACAGTTCCGGGAAAACCGCCGGCTGTGTACTCTGCATACTTGCCGGAACAGTGATCATGGCCGGGACGCTGGTCTGGTCCGGCGCATTCATGAAGACCGTATACGGGCAGAAACACTCCCGGGTCGAGGCGGTCGAATGGATCTACGATAATATCCCGTCGCTCTTCCAGCTGGCGGAAATGGATGGGGAGACCGTACGCGCGTCCGTTTCGATCCCGGCGGATGAAAGCGAGACCCTGACGAAGGGTGTTTCGGTCGTGAAGCGCTTCCGTCCCTATCAGAACTCCACGGTCAACACCCTGCGCATGCCGAAGGTCCGCCAGCTTTCACTGGATGCTTCCGTGCCGGAGGATGTGACACTGCTCGTGGAGATCACAGTGGAAGGAACGGAAAGCCTGCCTGTCTACAGCGCCGAACATACACTCAGCGCAGGACCGGAAGAAGCCTTTGTTCAGGTCCCGCTCGCGCTGCCGGTCACCCTTCAGGAAAATCAGGTATACAGCCTGCACGTCACCGTAACAGAAGGTCCGGGGCTTTATCTGCGCCGGATCGTCATCGCCAATGAGAACTGGGACGAAGGGCTGCCCTTCCGGATGCGGGGGCTGGATCCCTTCGGACAGCTGTACACCGGGATCACCAATGAAGTCCGCTGGTACGACACGGAAGACAAGGTATCGATGTTCATGAACGTTCTGAGCCGGGCGGACTACCTGATCCTGCCCAGCCAGCGCGGCATCTGGAGCGTCTGCCGCATCCCGCGTACCTATCCGATGACCATGGCCTACTATCAGGCCCTGTTCGACGGCAGTCTGGGCTTCCGCCTGGCGGGAGAATTCCAGCGTCCGATCCAAATCGGCCCGCTCTATATTTCCGACCTGGCCGGGACGGTCACAACAGAAGTGCCGGAACTGCCGGTGGTCAACCTGAGCAGCTGGGCAGCCGAAGAAGCCTTCTCCATTTACGACCATCCGCCGGTATGGATCTTCGAAAAGACTGAAGACTTCAGTGAAGGAGCCCTGCGGGAATTTCTGGAAAGCTTCGACCTCAGTCAGGTCGTTATCCAGGGGGCGAAAGACGCCCAGTGGGAATGGTAATGACTGCCGGATCACTCAATACCGGAGATAATGCTCACAACTTTAATCATTATCGGGCTGTTTGCCGAAACTTGTGGTAGAATAGCATCGATTAAAAACCGCACGTCTTTTGATCTATGCGGGCGTGCTGCCGGAGAAAAGGCAGTTCCGCGGCGATGTGAGAAAGGCGGAGGAACAAAACGCAAAGGAGTTTATATTTATGACTAACGTTATTTCCATGAAAGCGTTACTGGAAAGCGGCGTCCATTTCGGTCACCGCACCAACAAGTGGAACCCCGGGATGAAGCCGTATATCTTCACCGAACGCAACGGGATCCATATCATTGACCTTCAGCAGACTGCCAAAAGCCTGAACACCGCCTACGCACTCGTCCGCGACTGCGTCGCCTCCGGCAAAGACATCCTGTTCATCGGCACCAAGCGCCAGGCTCAGGACACCATCCGCGACGAAGCTGTCCGCTGCGGCATGCCCTACGTGACCGAACGCTGGCTGGGCGGCATGCTCACCAACTGGACCACCATCGCCCAGCGTATCAATGAACTTGAACGCCTGGAAAAAATGCGCGATACCGGCGAAATCAAAAAGCTGACCAAAAAAGAAGGCCTGATCGTCGAACGTGACATCGCCCGCCTGCAGCTCCGCCTCTCCGGCGTCCGCAACATGAAGGAACTCCCGGGTCTGGTTTTCGTCATCGACGTCTCCCGTGAAGCTACCGCCATCCATGAAGCGAACCTGAAGAACATCCCGGTGATTGGCATGGTCGACACCAACTGCGATCCGCGCAATGTGGACTACGTGATCCCCTCCAACGATGACGCGATCCGCGCTATCAAACTCGTCGTCGGCAAGATCGCCGATGCAGCCATCGAAGGCAAGATGATGCGCGACGGCGGTGAGACCGTTTCCGTCGACTTCACCCCCGAAACCGCTGCTGCCGCTGCCGGCCGTCTGGATGAAGATGACAACAACGCCAAGAACGAAGACCTGTTCGGTGCTTCCACCCTGGAAAAAATCAACGGCCAGGCCGCTGAATAATCAAGAGAGAATAAGGATTTATTAAAGAATGGCTATCACCACTGAAATGATCAAAGAACTCCGCGGCAACACCGGTGCGGGGATCCTCGAATGCCGCAAGGCGCTTGAACAGTCCAACGGCGATATGAAAGCCGCCCTGGATTACCTGCGCGAAAAGGGTCTTGCCCAGGCTCAGAAACGTGCCAACCGCGTTGCTTCCGAAGGC
>CADBKS010000200.1 GCA_902795255.1 uncultured Chloroflexota bacterium | reverse complement strand
CCCGGGTCATCACATGCGTTTCGGTCAGCCCGATGCTGCGTGCCGCTTCCCACTGGCCTTTATCGACCGCGTTGATGCCGGCACGGATGATCTCGGAAATATAAGCTGAGGCGTTGATGATCAGCGCAGCCAGGATGCACTGGGTATCCGACAGCTCATAAGGGATCAGTTTCGGCAATCCGATCCAGAAAAAGTAGAGCTGGAGCAGGATCGGCGTCCCGCGCAGGATCTCGATGTAAACATCCGCAAAGGCACGGAGGATCCTGGACTTGCCCATCCGCATCAGGGCGATCAGCATTCCCAGCAGCGTCCCGAAAAACACCGTCAGGGCCGAGAGCCACAGGGTCCCGCCCAGGCCTTTCAAAAACGTCATGTGATACATGTTCCAGAGTCGAATGATTTTCTGCAAGGTATGTTCCCCCTGTTCTTTTCCCTGTAAGAGCTTCGTTTATTTTGACCATGGTATGGTCTTCTGTTTTCCGTGAACGGACCGCCCGCCCTTCCGGCATAAAGGTGCCCCGGTTTTGCGTCACCGGGGCACAGCTGTTATGGTTCAGTCAAGCCCCAGGCTCTTGGCGTATTCCTTATAGGATTCGTTCCATTCTTCATAGATCCCGGATTCAACAACTTCGGCAACGACCTCGTTGATGACCTCCATCAGGGATTCCGTGCCGTCCATCGGGGTGGCGATAACAGTCGCAGACATCTGCGGGTCGGTATCGAACTTGAAGTCCGGAACGGCCAGGCCTCCATTGGCTTCCGCGTACAGTTCACCGGATGAAACCGCCGTGATGCACACGTCCGCTTTATTCTCGGCAACTGCCAGATACGCATCCGTCATGTTTGCGACCAGTTTGAAGTTCTTCGCGTTGCCGCAGTACTGGTTGTAGATCGCTTCCTGCACAGATCCGGACTGGGTGATGACGGTAGCGTCCTTCAGATCTTCGATGGAGGTATATTTGTCGACATCCGCTTCACGGACCAGAAAGCCGTAGCCAACCGTATCATCGAAGGAATAGCCCTTGGAAAGGCGCATCGCCATTTCACGGGTCGGGGACCAGGCGATCGCGGAGATCGCCATATCGCACTTGCCATCGGCGGTACCGATCAGCACTGCGGAGAAATCCAGCGGGTTGATCTTCAGATCGACGCCGAGCTTTTCCGAGATCATTTTCGCCAGCTCGATATCGGATCCGACATACTGTTCATCGCCGGTCTTGGAAGGATCGATGAATTCGTTCGGGGCCCAGTAGGGTTCCGTGCAGAAATCGATATATCCTTTTTCTTTGATCTGTTCCAGCCGGTCGGCTTTCGCCTGAACGGATGCAAAAGCGAAGACGGTCACTGCCAGCACAACAAAAATCAATAAAGCCTTTTTCATGATTTACCTCTCTTTTTTTCTGTATCGGATATTGATACTTGATCTCAACAACGATCATTATATCACTTCATCATGATAAAGCAATGAATTAGTGAAAAATTGTGACATTGGATTTTTTTACGGCAATAAGAGTTTAAAAAACGAAAACCGAACTTCAGCGTTCGGTTTTGCGTGGGTCAGTGGAGATGGCGGGAGTCGAACCCGCGTCCGAAAGATTCGACCCTCGGATATACTACGAGCATAGTCTATTTATTGATTTAACCTCTCAGAGGAAAAACAGACAAAACCTGTTGAGGCGATCTGCTCAGACCCGAAAGCCCTCTTTTGCTCCGCGCCGCAGCTTCGCGGGCAGCATGCTGACTTTGTGACGCCCACTCCGCGATCGGTCAGCAGTACGATGCGGGTGAACGTGACCTGAAAAGGTCAATGCGGCTCAGCCGCTTCGCTGTTTAGGCAGCGAGGGGCATTGCAGCGTAGGAAGTGCGGTTGTTGGCACTTGATTTTTTGTACTGATTTTACGAGGTCGGCACCTCTCGGCCCGCAATCCGGGACCAGCCTCCCCCGTCGAGACCGGAACATCCCCAAATTACATCGTTATTATACCAGTGTTCGGAATGGATTATCTAAAAAATTTATTAATTCTTCGTGCGGTCCGTGATCCGGAGTTCAGCCATCCCGGAAAGAGACCCTTTTGAGAAGGCAAGATCATAAACGCCCAGCGATGATTTACCCTCACCAAGCGCGGTACTGACAGCAGTACCGGCCTCTTCTTCCGTAAAGTTCTTATCCAGAGAAAGAAGGACCGCGTTCCCCCAGGCATTGATCCGTTCATCGCCCGGACGGTATTCAAGACGGATGCCATACCCGTCGTTTTCTTTATGTACGACATAAATATGCCCGGCATCCTGCACGGATTTCGTATCATGGATCTTGAACACGCACGTCATCGTGCTCTGTTCGTAGCGTTCCGGAGACATCAGCCCCTCCGCACCGGCTTTTTCGGCATACTGCCGGAGCAGCGCCATCTCCAGTTTACAGAAATCGGGGCTGGCCATTCCCGCAAGGAACGTCGCTGTTGGTTCGGGAACATCAGTCGGCGCCGTCCCGCCCGGATTTGCAGTAACAGCGATATTATCAGCCGGCTGCAGCTCCTGCCGTGTCTGCAGTGCCGGTGCAGCTCCGCCCTGCCGTGTCAGTAAAACAATAGAAAGAACGACCGCCAGGAACAGCAGAATAATGGCAGCTAATGACAGAAACTTATTATTTTTTTCATTCTGCGCCCCGGTGTATCCAATACCGTTTTTTGTATCTTCAATATCGGGGCTGTCTGTGTCCAGCTTTCCGTAACCGCAATTGATACAGCATACAGCATCATCCGGATTATGGAAACCGCATTTCGGGCAAGGTTTCATGTTTTTCCTCCTGACCAAACATGCAATCAAACCCTTTTCAGGTCGAACTGCCGATCCGCAAACAGATGAGGTCAGCAATCATTCTATTATACGCACTCTTTTCACAAAAAAATGATGAAAAAGAAAGATAGTTATTACCGTTTGTCCCAACTCTATGGACCCGCCATATTTTACACATTATAATCGAAAGAACGGTTTTCATATTGTACATCCCGGCTGTACGGCCGGCCGGAGCAACACCTCTGCGCCATCAGAATTTTTTATTCCTGCCTGCTGTTCAGGCAAAACCACATCCTCCGGCACGCGGGAGGGTAAGCTTTTGTTTTTCAAAATTCCGCGCTGCTTCAGCTGCATTTGAATATAATTGATATTGAGACCGCTTGATACCGATCCGGTAAATTCCACCGGAAAGAGGGTTCATGCCGGCACCCGGCTGTCCGGGAACCTTTCCTTTTTTTGAAAAAACGTATGAACAATGCCGAACTGAAAAAAATATTGATACAGATCGAAAACGAATTGACCGGAGATCCGGAGCATGATGCCGGTATTCTGGATTCCTGGGCGGAACGTTACCGCGGTGATCCGAATGCAGAACCGCTGCTCAATGAGATCAGCAGACATCTGGTCTCCCTTTTCATGGATGAAGAGGGGATCATGCCGGATCTGGTATTCGAAGACATGGTCGCAACTGCCGATGATGATTACCGGGAAGCCTGCGAACTGATCAATAAAGGGGATTACGAGGAAGCACTGCAAAAGCTTCTGGTCCTGACAGCTGTCATCCGCGCCTATCCCTGTGAAGAAAACAAGGTCTGGACCGATCTTACAAGTTACCGGGATTATCTTCTGTTCCGGGAATACTTCCGAGAGGAGATCAAAGACTTTGAAATCGCCCTGCATCCCATGCATCCTGCGGAGATCCTTTTCACCTGCGGGAGGCTTCTGATCGAAATGAACCGTTCCGGGGAAGCTCTGGATCCGCTGCTGATGCTGAATGATCTGGATCCGGTATGTCCGCGGTATCTTTTCGAAATGGGAGAGGCATATAAACGCACGGGGATGACAGATGAGGCATGGGATACGGCCCAATGGGCACTGCGCTGCGCTTCCGACCCGAAAGACCTCGCCCGGGCATACCGGGATCTGGGATACTGCCTGTGCGAATCAGGCAGTTACCGGGACGCAGAGATCATGTATCTGCTGAGTCTCCGCTTCCATTCAACACGCCAGGCGGAAACGGAGATCTTCTGGATCCGTAAAAATGCAGGGATCTCTCCGGAGACCATCAGTGATGAGATGATCACAGCCCGCTGTGCCGAGCTGGATGTCCCGATCGGGATCAGCGATACCGTCCGTGAGATCATGGCTTATATTAAATCACAAAAGTATGATGAAGAAGCCTGACAGCAGGTCCCTCAGGCTCTGCCGTACAAAGATGAAAAGACAGTCTGCAATCAAAAAACCCTCTGAATAATCAGAGGGTTTTACAGGCTGGGCGCAAAGGAGTCGAACCTCTACATACAGATTCAGAGTCTGCTGTCCTGCCATTAGACGAGCGCCCATCACTTGAACAACAATTATTTTATCCCTTTCAGAATATTTGTAAAGGGAAAAGGGAAAATTCGTGATTTTCCCCTTTTCCCCTCATTTTTCCGCACCGCACCGGTCACAGCATTGCCGAAAGTCTGGACTGCTGCGGGCCGTCATCGAAAACCGTATACGGAAGGTTATCCCGCAGCATCGCGTCGCTCATGACTTCAGAGCGGGCCAGGACTGTCTTTCCGGGACTGACCGAGTGCGTCAGCCACACATTCCCGCCGATGACACAGTGCGCCCCGATTTTCGTATTGCCGCCCAGGATCGTCGCACCGGCATAGATCACCACATGATCCCCGATGTCCGGATGGCGCTTGATCCCCTTCACCAGGGTACCGTCCTCCCCGACATCGAAACTTTTCGCCCCAAGCGTAACGTGCTGGTACAGCTTGACATGAGAACCGATCGTGGTCGTTTCACCGATCACGACACCGGTCCCGTGGTCGATAAAGAAATGGTCGCCGATCGATGCACCGGGATGGATATCGATCCCGGTCAGGCGATGTGCGTATTCTGTCATCATCCGCGGGATCAGCGGGACCCACTCCTGATAGATCACATGCGCCAGGCGGTAAGTACTGACAGCCGGAAAAGCCGGATAGGAAAGGATGATCTCATCAGCGCTCCGTGCGGCCGGATCTCCCTGATAAGCCGCCAACAGGTCTTTGTGCAGCAGCTGCTCCACTTCGGGGAGCTGTTCCAGAAAACGGATCAGAACGGCATCCGCCTCAGCATCATCCGGCAGGACCTGTTTCAGCGCGGAGAGCAAAATTTCCGAAGCCTCCTTCAGATATCCGTCACGGCGCCGTTCCGGCAACTGCCCGGACGGCTCTCCGGCAAACAGCGGAAACATGGCCGCGATGAAAAGATCTGTCATCCGCTCGGTCCGCTGACGGAAACCGGCGAAATCCCCGCCGGAAATGAAGGAAAGCTCCCGGTCTGCCAGGGCGAGCAGCCCGGATGTTT
>CADBKS010000199.1 GCA_902795255.1 uncultured Chloroflexota bacterium | reverse complement strand
CGGCTATTTTGGAGGAACAATTGACTTCATCATCCAGCGCTTTATTGAAGTGATCAGCGCAATTCCGCAGATCCCGCTCTGGCTGGCGCTTTCTGCAGCGATCCCGGCGGGAATCTCGACAGTCAAGATCTATTTTTATATGACGATCATCCTGTCCTTTATCAACTGGACCGGCATGGCGCGTACGGTGCGCGGCAAGTTCCTCTCCCTGAAGAATGAAGACTACGTGATGGCTGCCCGGCTCTCCGGTGTTTCCACCTGGAACATCATCTGGACGCATATGGTCCCGGGCTTCCTGAGTTACCTGATCGTCTCCGTGACGCGGAGCATTCCCTCCTCCATTATCGGTGAGACCTCCATGTCTTACCTGGGCCTCGGGATCAAACCGCCGGCCACTTCTTGGGGCGTGATGCTTCAGGAGACCAGCACGGTCACCAATATTGTCGCCCATCCGAACAAGCTGGTCCCGATCATCTTTGTGACGATCACGGTTCTGGCTTTCAACTTTTTCGGCGACGGGCTGCGCGACGCGGCGGATCCATACAAATAAGGAGGCGGAACGATCATGGATGAAAATAAAATTCTGCAGGTAAAGGACCTGAACATCACGATCCCGCTGTCCGAAGGTCTGCTGACGCCGGTCCGCGGTGTGAATTTTGATATGAATAAGGGTGAAACGGTCGGCCTGGTCGGTGAATCCGGCTGTGGTAAATCCCTGACCTGCCGGGCGATCCTGGCCATCAATGATAGGAAATGCAAAACCGCCGGGAACATCTTTTACAACAGCGATGAAAAGGGGGAGATCGACCTGCTGACGCTGGATCCGCGCGGGAAAGCGATCCGTGCGATCCGCGGCAAAGATATCGCGATGATCTTCCAGGAGCCGATGGTGGCGTTTTCGCCGCTTTATACGATCGGCAACCAGATCACGGAAGCGACGCTGCTGCACATCACAAAGGATAAAAAGAAGGCGAAGGAGATCACGCTGGATGTGATGAAAAAAGTCGGCATCGCCAACGCCGAAAAACGCTATAACCAGTATCCGCACGAATTTTCCGGCGGGATGCTGCAGCGCGCGATGATCTCCATGGCGCTGGTCTGCAACCCGAAGATCCTGATCGCCGATGAACCGACGACCGCGCTGGACGTGACGATCCAGGCGCAGATCCTGGAGCTGATGAAGGAAATGCAGAAGGATTTCAACATGGGCATCCTCTTCATCACCCATGACCTCGGTGTGGTCGCGAAGATGTGCGACCGCGTGAACGTGATGTACCTCGGGCGGATCGTTGAGTCCGGTACGACGGAAAAGATCTATGAGGACCCGGAGCACCCGTACACCCGCGGGCTGATGGGTTCGGTCCATAAGATCGGGCAGAAGAAGACGGAGCGGCTTTTCTCCATCGAAGGGACGGTCCCGCTGGCGATGAACCTTCCGAAGGCCTGCGGTTTTTATGACCGCTGCGATGCCCGCATCGAAGGGCTCTGCGACAAGGCGGAGCCTTCGCTGGTCGAGATCGCGCCGCAGCATTCGGTTGCCTGTTTTGCCTGCAAACATCCGGCCTGTCAGGCGCAGCGGGAAGCGGCCGAAAGGATGATCCGCGCGGAAGGGGGTAAATAATCCATGGAAAAGGACAACATTCTTGAAGTCAAAAACCTTTATAAGACCTTTACCTCCAAAAAGATCGTGGTCAAAGCGGTCACGGATGTTTCTTTCAGTGTGAAGGCCGGCGAGACGATCGGCATCGTCGGTGAAAGCGGCTGCGGCAAGACGACCCTGGGACGCTGCATCGCCCGGGCTTATCAGGCGACCTCCGGGGAAGTCTGGTACCGGACCGCAGACGGCGAGGAGCTGGATTTCATTCAGGCTGACGACAAGAAGATGAAAAAGATCCGCAAGGAGATCCAGATGGTCTTCCAGGATCCTTATTCTTCCCTGGATCCCCGCATGACGGTCCTGGACATCATCAAGGAACCCCTGAAGGCCAACTACAAAGGCATCCTGACCGATAAGCAGATGAATGAAAAGGTGATGGATATGGCCGCACGGGTCGGGCTGAACACGACCTACCTCAAACGCTATCCGCACGCCTTTTCCGGCGGGCAGCGCCAGCGTATCGGCATCGCCCGGGCGCTGGTGGTGGACCCGAAGATCGTGATCTGTGATGAGGCGGTCTCAGCGCTGGATGTTTCCGTCCAGGCGCAGGTCATCAACCTGCTGAAGGATCTGCAGCGGGAGATGAACCTGACGTATATCTTCATCAGCCATGACCTTTCCGTGGTGGAACATATTTCGGACAAGGTCGGTGTGATGTACCTGGGACGGATGGCTGAGTACGGCGATACGGAGCAGATGTATGCAAGACCCCGCCACCCGTATACGGAAGCACTTCTTTCGGCGGTGCCGGTGGCTGATCCAAAGATCGAGATTGAGCGCATCCAGCTGAAAGGGGAGATCCCGAACCCTGCCAATCCACCTTCCGGCTGCTATTTCCATGAACGCTGCAGTTACTGTCAGCAGCGCTGTGCCGAAGAGGTGCCCGCGCTTAAACAGATCGACGGCCGTCTGGTGGCCTGCCACCGGGCCGAAGAGCTGAAGCTGCGCGGCTTCAGTTATTCGGAGGAATAAGGACCGCTCCGGGATGTACGGAACAGGTGAATGAAAATGAAACTGCGGATATAATTGTCCGCAGTTTTTATAACTGCTCAGCCCGGCAGGGCCGCCTGACTGAGCCATGCGGCCCGGTTTTTTCATTCCCGGCTGACATGTATGCCGGATGAAAAGGTAACCACCGCTAAATGTGGGTGAGTCTTATTAAGAGCTGAGGATGCACAAACAAAACCGTCGTCTCAATCACAATAACGGGGGTGCCGGGGGCAACGGGCGGCTTTAGCCGGCCCGTGCCCCCGGCTAAACGAAACTGGCGCGGCAAGCAGCCTGTGCAAACACACGAGCAATCGGGCCGCGCCATGCAGCGCAGCTCCTGCTCCGCATCTTAAAGGGTGTGGGCGCAGCCCACCCCATACGGAGCAGGTTTCTTACTTCCGATTGCCATGGACAAAATAAAGTGAGCTCTTATTGCAGATTTTTTACAGGAGAAGAAAAAATGACCGATTACAATGCTGTCCGTTTCCTTCACGGCGGGGACTACAATCCCGAACAGTGGCTCGAATATCCGGAGATCCTTGAAGCCGACATCCGGCTGATGAAAGACGCGCATGTCAATGCCGTAAGTGTCGGGATCTTCTCTTGGTCCTTTCTGGAACCCGAAGAGGGCCGTTATGAATTCGGCTGGCTGGACCGCATCATCGACCGGCTGACCGCCGAAGGCATCGGCATCATCCTGGCAACGCCTTCTGCAGCCCGTCCGCCCTGGCTCGCGGAAAAATATCCGGAAGTCCTGCGCTGGAATGAGCAGTTTCAGCAGGAGCATTACGGGGTCCGGCACAATCACTGCCTGACGTCACCTGTGTACCGGGAAAAGGTCCGGGCGATCGATTCCGCCATCGCGGAACATTATGCCGGCCATCCCGGGATCCTGCTCTGGCATCTGGGCAATGAATTCAGCGGGGAATGCCGCTGCCCGAAGTGCCAGCAGGCTTTTCGCGAGTGGCTGCAGAAGAAATACGGGACGATCGAAGAACTGAACCGGCGCTGGTGGAATGGGTTCTGGAGTTCACGGTACACGGCCTGGTCCCAAATCGAGCCGCCTTCTTCGCTCGGCCAGATCCACAATCAGGCCATGCGGCTGGACTGGCGACGTTTCGAGACCGAACAGTGCCGCTCATTTATTGAAATGGAACGGGATGCCGTGCGCTCCTTTATGCCGGAGATCCCCGTGACCGTCAACCTGATGAACCGCTTCCTGGATTATGACCTGTTTTCGATTGCCGGGGCAGTCGATGTGGTTTCCTGGGACTACTATCCGGGCTGGGGCGCCGGGGATGACGCGTCGGTGGCGGCTTCTTTTGCCATGCAGCATGACCTGATGCGCTCTCTGAAGCATCAGCCGTTCCTGCTCATGGAGTCCACTCCTTCGCTGGTCAACTGGCATGCGGTCAACCGGCCGAAGCAGCCGGGCATGCACCTGCTGTCTTCCATGCAGGCGGTGGCGCACGGGAGCCAGAGTGTGCTGATGTTCCAGTGGCGCAAGGGCCGCGGCGGCTGGGAGGCTTTCCACGGGGCTGTGGTCAGCCATGACGGACGCAGCGACACCCGGGTCTTCGGGGATGTCCGGGAAGTCGGAAGTGTCCTGGAACGGCTTACGCCGGTCCTTTCGGCAGCCCCGAAGGCGAAGGTCTGCATCATTTTCGATTATGAAAACTGGTGGTCGCTGGAGCAGGTGAGGGCCGCCCATCCGGACAATATGCGCTATGTGGATACGGTCCTGCTCTTTTACCGTGCCCTGTGGGAAAAGGGCATTACGGTCGAATTTCAGAATATGAGCGCGGATGCCGATTTCAGCAGCTATGAACTGGTGATCGCCCCGATGCTTTTCATGTTCCGGAACGGGATCGAGGAGAAGCTGAGGACCTTTGTTTCGGACGGCGGGACGCTGCTGACAACTTTCTTCTCCGGTCAGCTTGACGCGGATTTCCTGGCATTTCTCGGGGATACCCCGCACGGTCTGACGGACGTGCTCGGACTGCGCGCGGAAGAGATCGACGCGCTCTATCCGGATCAGTCCAACACGCTGATCTTTTCGGACGGCGGGCAGGCTGTGCTCCGGGACCTCTGCGAGATCCCGCGGGATGTTTCCGCGGAGCCTGTGGGCACCTACGGCAGCGATTTTTACAGGGGATTCCCCTGTCTGACGAAAAATGTTTACGGAAAAGGGACTGCCTGGTATCTGGCCGCGAAGCCGGATCAGGCAGGTGTGAACGCGGTCCTCAGCCGTGTGACGGCGGGGCTGGACCTGCCGCGGGCTTTGGATCAGGACCTGCCGGAAGGTGTCACGGCGGCTGCGCGGGAAAAGTTTATCTTCCTGCAGAATTACAGCGGCGCTGAGCAGCGGCTTACGCTCCCGCGGCGGATGAAGGACCTGATCAGCGGGAAGGAGACCGGCCCGGAAGTGACCCTGCCGGTCAATGGCATCATGATCCTGGAATAAAAAAACGGCATGGTGTACCGGGGGACGGCAGGCAAACAATCAGACAGGCAGAATGGGGACGGTTTTCTGCAGGCACGCAGTGCCGAAGGAACCGTCACCACCCCCGGGCGTGTCTGCATGAGCTGATGCTCCGGCCTGTGCGTCACGAACGCTGTGGCTTCAAAA
This sequence comes from uncultured Chloroflexota bacterium, assembly GCA_902795255.1. The sequence goes on along the minus strand of CADBKS010000199.1, from coordinate 94 downwards.
GATACCTCGGCGAGCAGACAAACAACCAGGCTGCCTGTGGCCTGGTCGTTAAAAAAGGGCTCCACGGGGGTGATGGTTCCAATGGGGAAAAGCA
>CADBKS010000198.1 GCA_902795255.1 uncultured Chloroflexota bacterium | reverse complement strand
GATCTTTCCGGCATCCTTGGTCGCCTGGCGCTGGATATCGTTGAAGTAAGCCGGCACCGTGATGACCGCGTCCGTGACCGGTTCGCCGAGATAAGCTTCGGCATCCTGGCGGAGCTTGCGGAGGATCATGGCGCTGATCTCCTGCGCGGAGAATTTTTTGCCGTCGATATCGATGTGCCAGTTCGTGCCCATTTCGCGCTTGACGGAGAGCACCGTGCGGGCGCTGTTGACGGCAGCCTGACGCGCGGCGCTGATGCCGACGAGCCGTTCACCGTCTTTTGTGAAGGCTACCACGCTGGGCGTGGTGCGGGTCCCTTTATCGTTAGGGATAATGATCGGGCGGCCGTTTTCAACAACGGACATGCAGCTGTTGGTCGTCCCGAGGTCGATTCCGATGGTTTTTGACATAGTGACAGGTTCCTTTCAAAGGTTAACAGAAACCCCGCGGGATCCGCGGGGTGAATGGTTCAGAAGGTGAAGCGGAAGCCGAAAAACAGAAACCGCAGCAGTCCGAAGAGCAGCTGGATGAGGATCCACCCCCACAGCAGTTTTCCCAGAATGGAGAATCCGCTGCCGCCGGTATTCTGTGTCGTGTAGGTGTAGGTGTTCCGTGCCGTGCGGCTGCCGTTCCGGTACTGCTGGAGCAGACTGTGGTAGAGTCGGTTGTTCGGGTCCATCTGGACGGCGCGCTGCATCATGTCGATATCCCGCGGGCTGTTGCCCATCCCGTGGTTCGCCACTCCGCTGAGATAATGCCAGCGGGCATCCCGCAGGGTGCTGGGGATCTTCGTCAGGATCAGGATCGCATCGCGGTAGTTTCCCGCGTTAATGGCGCCGATGACACTGCGGATCTCTGGAGAGTCGGAAGCTTCGGCCTGCGGTGCGGTGTTCGTGCTCTGGTAGGCAGTGCTGCCGAAACCGAAGAAATCATCCCAGTCAAATCCGAAATCACCGGTCCAACCGTAGCTGCCGTCATAAGTGCTGCGGTACTGCCGATTGGTATACTGTCCGTACTGTTGTGAGCCGCTGCCGTATGTGCTGCCGCCGTAAGAACCGCTGCCGTAGGAGCTGCTGCTCTCGTAGGAATTGCTGTAGCTCTGGCGCGCGCGGGCTTGCTGCCATTTGTCCGGGTTCATCAGCATGTCGTATGCCGTGTTGACGTCGTTCATCTTTTTGTTGGCGTCCGGATCATCCGGGTGCAGGTCCGGATGGTATTTTTTCGCCATCTGGCGGTATGCTTTTTTTATCTCGTCTTGTGTCGCATCAGGGGAGACCCCTAATACTTTATAAGGATCTTCTATCATTCTCTTTCCTGTAAACTCCGGCCCGCCTTCCACGGGTAAGGCCGGTTTCCGTTCATATGCTTACTGTAATTTAAATATACACTTGAATGGTTCTATTTTAAAAGATTTAATTTGTTTCTAACAAATTTATGATGTTTGTTTGCTACAATTATTTTCAGGATTCGGGATTCAGGATTCAGGATCCGGGATCCGGCAGCCGGGAGGATGTCCGGGAGCCTTTTTTTATTTTATTGAAGCGGAGTTTGGATATGCGGAACTTTCTGGATAATCTGAAGTATAAATTTTCCTGCTGGATGCAGGGCCGGTACGGGACGGATGAGCTGAACAGCGCCTTGTTTGTCGTTTTTCTGGTCTTCTGGGTCCTTTCACTGGTCACGAAGAAAAGCTTCTTCTATCTGTTCGGACTCATCGCGTTGGGGTATTCGCTTTACCGGTCCTTTTCACGGGACCATCTGAAACGCGGGAATGAGCGGCTTTGGTACCTGAAGCAGATCGAGGCGGTGAAGCGCTTTTTCCGTCAGCTGAAACAGCAGTGGCAGCAGCGCAAAACCCATAAATTTTTCCGCTGCAAACAGTGCGGCGTGATGATCCGCGTTCCAAAAGGCAAGGGTCAGGTAGAGATCACCTGCCCGAAGTGCGGGAACAAGTTCGTCGACAGGACCTGAGCGGTCCGGTCAGAGCGGGAGGGTACCCTGAAACCGGGGTGCCCTCTGTTTGTTTACTTGCCATTGAATATTATAAGAGCTCCCTTTGATAAGCACATTGCAGTCGGGAGTGAGTGCTTCGCAAGGCGCGGCACACTCGCTCGTATGTTTGCATAAGCTGCTTGCCGCGCCAGGTTTTATTAGCCGGGGCCGATCGGGCTGGCCTGTCGGCCACCCGTCGGCCCCGGCACCCCGATTATAGTGTCACGGATGGTAAGTTTATTTGAATAACACTTGGCTCTTAATACGCTTTAGCTGTCTTTAGTGAAGGTTTTTGCTTATTGATGAAGTTTCAACCGATTTCTGCTACTGTGTGTGCATGTAAAAAAACGGGCGGTTTTTCAACTGGAAACCGCCCGGATCTTTTGAAGGGGGATGGGGACGGTCAGAGATCGGCGATCGATTTGTTCCCGTAGGTGGCTTCCCAGTCGGAAGCAAAGGTCTTTACGCACTGATCGATGACCGGTATGCGCAGGGCGTCTTTCAGGATCTGCGGGGTGACGGTCACGGCCTGGGCGCCGGCCTCAAAGGCGCTGTTGACCTGGGAGATGTTTTTAAAGCTCGCCCCGAGGATCTCCGCGCTGTATCCGTACCGGCCGATCATTTGGGCTGCCGCGGCAAAGGTGCTGAAGGCGTCGATATCCAGCGACTCCATGCGGTTCCAGTACATGGCCAGAAAGTCCGCGCCGGCTTCCAGGGCCATAAAGGCCTGGGTCTTTGTGTAGATCCCTGTCGCGGTCACCTGCATGCCCAGTTTTTTCATGCAGCCGATCGCTTCAAGCCCCGGTTCATTGACGGGAACTTTGATATAGGTCCCGGGACCGACTTTTTCCGTGATCGCTTCGGCTTCCCGCAGCATGCCTTCGGCGTCCGGTGCGGTCACCTGGATATGCAGGGTGCGGCGGGCACCGAGCAGGGCGCTGAGTTCGCTGAAATACGGGAAGAAATCGACCTTTCCGTGTTTTTTAATGATGGTGGGGTTGCTGGTCACGCCGGAAACCGGCATGGTGCGGATGCATTCGAGGATCTCCTGTTTGTCGATCGTGTCAAGCAGATATTTCATACTGTCTCCTTGCAGCCTTCGGATCGTTCTTTCCGGCTGTCATATTTTTCCCGAACGGAGATACATCCCCGTAAAATGTGTCCTGTCAGGCTCTTTTTTTCAGTGGTCTTGAATTCCGGAGTTCGCTGAGGTCGATCTCCGGGTTGGTGTTGTACATGGGCACGTCGAACATCTGGACCACAGTGCAGAAATTGGCGTCGACCAGCCGGCTGCGGATGTTCGGGTCCACGTCCCGGACGGGTTTGAGCAGGGTGATGACCGTCGGCAGCTGTGCCTGATAGCGGTAATTGAGGATCTGGTACATTTTTTCTTTGGACCAGGGGGTCGCGTTCATGGTGTCGAGGTAATTCAGGATCAGCAGCGGGGTGCTGCGGACCTGTTCAAAGACGGAATCGTAGGTGGTGGTGCTGTTGGGGCTGAAGGTCGCGCGCAGGTGGTCCAGCAGGTCGGAGGCCGTGACGAATATCGGGTTTTCCATGCGCTGTTTGCGGTAGTTGCCGATGGCTGCGGCCAGGTGGGTCTTGCCGATTCCGCTGGGACCGGCAATGACCAGCCAGCCGGAAGGATCCTGCGCGAATGCCAGACTCTCCGAATAGGCGCGTGCCAGCTGCGCGGCAGCGCGGTCGCTTAGATGTTCGGAGCGCCGGGAGTCGAAATTGTCGAAATTCCGGCTGTAAAGAAGGTGCAGGATCGAAATATCGTCCTGCGCGTCGGATCCTGCCAGCGGGTCGCGGTAATCCGGGACCTGCATGATGATCCGCCGGACAAACGGATCTTTCAGACGGGAGGCGATCCGGCCGTCCATATCGCGGGGATTGACGTTGGATGTTATGACGGTCGGGAGCCTGTTGACGTAGCGGTAGTTCACGATCTGGTAAAGTTTTTCTTCCGCCCAGGCAGTCGGGCTCTGGGCGCCCAGATCATCCAGCACCAGCAGCTTCACGGTGCGAATCCGTTCGAAACGGTCCTCAAAGGTTTCGCCGGTGTTCCCGTAGGTCATGCGGAGCTGGTCCAGCAGGTCCGGGACCGCCTGGAAGATGACGTCCTGTCCTTTTTCCAGAGCGTCATTGGCGATGGCCGCGGCCAGGTGGGTTTTCCCGGTCCCGTAACGTCCGGTGAAAAAGATCCAGCCGTCCGGCTCTTCGGCGAATTTTCTGGCGCAGTCGCGGGCGTAGGTCAGGTTGGTGCGCTGTTCATCGCGCAGCGCTCCGCGGCCTTCGACCTCGAAGGTGTCAAAGGTCATTCGTTCATAACCGCTGAGGTTGGCAAAGGCGAGCTTCGCCTTTTTTCCGTCGTTTTCAAAGCGGCGGGTGCGGCAGTCACAGGGGATCATCTTTCCGGAAGACGGATCATTCGGGTCTCTGCCTTTGATGATGAAACCGACACCATGGCAGCGGGGACAGTCCGGATCCCCCATACCGAAGCGGTTTTCCGGTTCAAGCGGCGGTTCGGCCGGATTTTCCGGCGGGATAAAGTCGCGGGCGATCCGCTCCGCAATGCTCCTAATAGGTTCCATGATGTCCGTTCTCCTTCCAGGAACGCAGGACGGATTCGATGTAGCGAAGGCTCCTGGCGTTATTGACGACGGCTTCACTGACAGCGTCGCAGATCCATTCGTACGGGTACTCCTTTTCGCAGTCCCGCAGCATATCGGCGATCATCGGTGTGAGCGGTCCGATATTTTCTTCGTAGAGTTTAAAGATGGTAGGTCGGAATACTTCCGACTGCCCGCTCATATGGAGAAACGCGTTCGGGATCCAGGTCCCGTCCTCCAGACGCGCGAGTGCCGCGCGCCCTTTCGGGCTGTTGAGAAAAAACAGCGGTTTGTCCGCATAGGTGGCACGCAGGATCGTCCCCCGTTCTTCGGCAGCGGTCAGGCCCCGGTCCAGAAGATGTTCCGCTTCGTCCGGGTCTTCCGCGAGTCCGCGCATGAATGGCTCCTGTTCGGAATAATCCTCCCGGAAGAGGAAGCGCTGGTCGCCTTCGAACTGGTTGAGCAGGTGGAACGTAAATAACGTGACCTTCAGCTCGGCCGGGTCATCGATGGCCGGAAGCAGTTCCTCAAAAAACTGCGTCGGGACGACCTCGATCCCGCTGCTGAAGCCTGAAAAGACCTGGTTCATGTCCGCTGTGCTCCTACGGTTCGTGCGCGGCGTTTACAAACTGTGCCTGGCTCTTGAGGAAGACCAGGTCGACACTGCCCACCGGGCCGTGACGGTGTTTCTTGACGAGCAGCTTGACCGCTCCGTCCAGTTCCGGACTTTCGGCTTCCTTGCCGGCGTTGGGGTTGTGCAGGAACATGACGATGTCGGCATCCTGTTCCAGTGAACCGGATTCACGAAGGTCCGAAAGCATCGGTTCCGAATCCGCGCCGCGTTTTTCCACGCCTCGGGAAAGCTGCG
>CADBKS010000197.1 GCA_902795255.1 uncultured Chloroflexota bacterium | reverse complement strand
CGCACGGCACGGACTGTCCTATATTCCACTGGATGGCGATATTGCCTGTCTGGTCAACGGCGCTGGGCTGGCGATGGCAACCATGGATCTCATCAAAAGCCTCGGCGGAGAACCCGCAAACTTTCTGGATGTCGGAGGCAGCGCTTCCGTTGAAAAGGTCAGCAAAGCTTTCAGCATCCTGCTGCGTTCACCGAAAGTCAGAGCTGTCATGGTCAATATTTTCGGCGGCATTATGCGCTGTGACGTGATCGCCTCAGCGATCATAGAAGCAGCCAAAACGACCGGTATCAGCGTTCCGATCATTGTCCGGCTGGAAGGTACCAACGCCGACCTCGGGAAACAGATCCTGCGGGATTCCGGGATCGCCCTGATCCCTGCGCACAGTTTCAGGGATGCAGCGGAAAAGGCAGTCGCGGCAGCTGAAGGAGGGAACTTATGAGTATCCTGATCGACCGCAGTACACGTCTGATCGTCCAGGGGATCACCGGATCACAGGGACGGTTTCACACACAGCTCATGAAAGACTACGGCACCTGCATTACGGGCGGCGTCACGCCGGGGAAAGGCGGAACAGAGGTTTGCGGTCTGCCTGTATATGATACAGTCCGTGAAGCAGTCCGGGCGGGCGGGGCAAATGCTTCCGTGATTTTTGTTCCCCCGAAAGCTGCTGCCGCATCCATTCTTGAAGCCATTGATGCGGAACTGGACCTGATCGTCTGCATTACGGAAGGGATCCCGGTGCTTGACATGATGCGGGTCCGTGACTATCTGCGCGGGAAAAAGACACTTCTGATAGGCCCCAACTGTCCCGGACTGATCACCCCCGGAGAATCCAAAATCGGCATTCTCCCCGGTTCGATCTGCAAACGGGGGCCGATCGGTCTCATTTCCCGCTCCGGGACACTGACCTATGAGGCGATCTGGCAGCTTACCACCCTGGGTCTCGGTCAGTCCACCGCTGTCGGCATCGGGGGCGATCCGGTCAAAGGGATGAACTTTACCGATGTTCTTAAACGCTTTGAAGCGGATCCGGAAACCGAAGCTGTCGTAATGATCGGTGAGATCGGAGGCAGCGGTGAGGAAGAAGCAGCGGAATTCATAAAGAAAAGTTTCAGCAAACCGGTCGCAGCTTTTATTTCCGGAGCCACCGCACCTGCAGGGAAACGCATGGGGCATGCCGGAGCGATCATCTCCGGCGGAACCGGAACGGCCGAAGGGAAGAAGCAGGCATTGCGGGAAGCCGGCGTTCTGGTCGCCGAAACACCGGATAAGATCGGTGAAACCCTTCAGCGAGCTCTGAAAAGTGCCTGCTGAGCATCGTAATCGGCAGAAAATGATAAAGACCGTCAGTCTCAGGACCGGCGGTCTTTGATTAATAACAGAAGGCCGTCCGCAACCGATACGGAAGCTGTTTTCCCGGGCAGCGGCTCATTGCTCACACCGTATTGCCAGGTGTAAGGGATCTCCGCGTTTTCCAGTGTATATTTCGCATTCCGGATCGTGATCCCTTTTGCCGTGCCGGCTATATTCACAACAGAAAAATAAGGAAAGCTGTCATTGATATACGCAATTTCCCGGGAAACGATCTCAAATTCGGAAAAATCATCCGACGCATATGCCTTTTTCCCGTGACCATCAAGCCAGGTCAGGATATAAACGTTAGCAAGTGTATGGTCCATTCTTTCCCCGAAAACACCGAGCAAAAGGAACTCCTCAAATCCCCGGCGGGCGGCTTCCCGCACGGCAGCCATCGTATCCGTATCATCTTTCTCTCGCGGCAGCTTTACTGTTTCCGCGGGAAGCACCGGGCCGTCCCAGGAGTCAAAATCACCGATGATCAGGTCCGGTTCAGCGCACAGCCCTTCGCGGTGTTTTAACCCACTGTCGCAGAAAATAAAAAAATCATCCGGTTTCAGATAATTCCGAAGTACACTGTAGTTCCTGATCGGCGCTCCGCCGATGATCACGCATCTTTTCATACATTCATTCTATCATTCAATCCCTGTGCAGCTGCGCTATCAGTTATAATAAGGCCTGATACCGGAGGAAATCAGAATTGAAACTGTCGAATCTTTCCAAAACATCCCTGCTTCTTTTCATTTGTTACGGGGCCGATAAATGCATTGCGGTCCTCCGTCAGATGATCATCGGCCGGCAGTTCGGTCTTTCCGTGGAGCTGGATGTTTTCAATATCGCCAACAACCTTCCGGACATGCTCTTCACACTGATCAGCGGCGGCGCGCTTTCCATGGCGCTGATCCCGGTCATGTCCGATATCATTAATAAAGACGGAAAAGCTGCCGGATGGAAACTGTTCTCTTCCATCGCGAACCTGTCATTCCTCTGCGCGGCAATGCTCTCGATCCTGACTGCACTGTTCGCAGAACCGCTCGTTGTATCCGAAATCGGGATCGCGCCCGGATTCACAGCCGATCAGCAGTCCGCTGTTATCCGGCTGATGCGGATGAACCTGATTGCCATGCTTATTTTCGCCGTCAGCGGACTGGTCACGGGCGGACTTCAGGCGAACCGTCATTTTCTGCTGCCGGCTCTGGCGCCCATCTTTTATAACATCGGCCAGATCTTCGGTGCTTTGATCCTCGCGCCGTCTGAACCGTACCGCATCGGCTCATTCACACTGCCGTGTTACGGGCAGGGGATCGACGGTCTTGTCGGCGGAGTCATCATCGGCGCGGCAGCCCATCTTCTGATCCAGGTTCCGGCACTGATCCGCCACCGCTTCCGCTGGTATCCCGTGATCAGTCTGCGCGACAGCAATGTGCTGCGTGTGCTCCGCATTCTCGGGCCGCGCATCCTTTCCGTCTTTTTTGTTCAGCTGATCTTTATCATCCGCGATAATTATGCGTCGCGGCTGGCTTCTGGAGCTGTCACAGCACTCAGCTACGGTTACATGTTCCAGCAGCTTCCGGAAACTCTTATCGGGACGGCTATCGGCACTGCCATTCTCCCCTCACTTTCGCTTTATATCTCCGACCGGGATATCCGGGCTTACCGGGCCGTCATTGAAAAAGCCTGCCGCATCGCCTTCGCTCTTTCACTCGGGGCAGCCGTCATCATGGCAGTCGGGCTCGGTCCGGTGATCGGTGCTTTTTTCGCATTCGATGCAGCGCAAAACCAGCTGATGATGTGGACGCTCCGCGGTTTCCTTGCCGGACTTGCGGGACATTGTCTGCTTGAGATCGCCAACCGTGCCTTTTACGCACAGGAGCAGGCGCTTGTTCCGCTGCTCGGAACGATCCTGAATGTTTTCATTTACATCCTTTCCGGATACCTGCTCTTCCGCAGGCTGGATGCACCCGGACTGAGTCTCACGGATTCGATCGCATTTACCGTCCAGGCGGCCTTTATGCTTCTGGTCCTTTCCCACCCGCAGCGTTTTTCCGGGCTGCCGGGAACAGCCAACCTCCTCGCAGCACCGGCTGACATCAGGCCGACACTGCTTCGCACGGTTCCCGGAGCTGCGGCTGCGGGCGGTATCTGTTTTGGAATCATGGCCTTTCCGAATCTCAATATTCTGGTAAAATCAATTCTGGGAATGGGCCTCGCGCTTCTTTTTTACTGTATTGTTATCATTCCCGAAATTAAAATGCTGAAGCGATTTTGAACAGCGGCCCCGAAAAGCCGCCGGAAATGGGGAAAATATGAATCAACAACAACCGCAGGGACAGCCAAAGATCCCGTATAATCCGAACACTCCTGCCCAGGGAAGCTATCCGCCGCCATACGGTCAGCAGCCGCAGGGGAACGGACAGCCGTGGAATGCCGCCCCGAATTTTAACCGGCAGGTGCCTCCGAATCAGAACGGAGCCGTGCCGCAGAATACAGGAAAACCGTCCGACAAAAAAACAAAGAAGAAGAAAAAAGGCTCTGTTGTCGGCTGGATCTTTCTCGGACTGTTTCTGATGATCGCGCTTGGCGTCGGAGGCGGATATCTCGGATACCGGATGGCCATCAGCGCCCGTCAGGCAGAATTCTCCAGAAGGTCCAAAATGGCCGCCGCAGAGCAGTATCAGATGGCTCTTGCGGACATTGAACAGGGAAAATTCGCAAACGCAAAAACCAGACTGGACTATGTGATCGAGGTCGATCAGAACTATCCCGGAGCTTTTGAACTTCTGCAGCAGGTCCAGCTTTCTCTTTACCCGACCGCATCGCCGACACCGGTGATCACCGCGACCCCCGAACCGACGCCTACTGCCGACACCCGCGGCGAGGAAGAAATGTTCCGCGGTATTCAGCAGTCCATGTACAGTCAGAACTGGGAAACCGCCATTGCACAGATCAATGCGCTGCGCGACAAAAACATTAATTTCCGCGGTCTGGAAGTGGACGGGATGTATTATATTGCCCTTCGAAATTACGGCATCCAGCAGATCAATTCCGGGTACCTTGAAAACGGAGTCTACAATATCACACTTGCGGAAGCCCTGGGGCCGATCGACAACAACGCCAACGCAATGCGGGATGCTGCACGTGCCTATCTGTCCGGTGCCGGTTTCTGGGAGATCAACTGGAACAAAGCGCTGGAATATTACTCCAACGCTGCAATGACCTATCCGAATCTTTATGACCGGGCCACCATGCTCACCGCGAACCAGCGCTATGCCCAGGCATCCTTTGAGGTCGCGAACCTTTATGTGATCAGCGAAGATTACTGCGGAGCGATCCCCTATTATGAACAGGGGCTTCCGATCGCAGGCACCGAGTCCATTCAGCTGACAGCTACTGCTGTTTATCTTGAATGCTATCCCCCGGCCGCGCCGGAAATCACTGATGACGGATCCTCCGACGTTCCGGACGATGAATACCAGGAACCGGATCCGTTCGAAGATGATTTTACTTTCTGATACTATACCGGAAACGCTGATCAAAGCGGTGCAGATTTTTTAAACTTTTTGTCACTTATTTTAAGATAACGGGCGGCTTATGATATAATGATTAGTCGCCCGTATATTGTTGATGGGCGAATTGTGCCTTTAACTGCTGTCCCGAGGACAGCCTGTTATGCCGAAATAAATTCATGATGTTTACATCATACATCTAAGGAGATAACACGTGGAAACGAAAGGTTTGGTTGCGTTAGGAATCAGTCTTGCATCACCGGAAACGATCCGCAGTTGGTCACACGGCGAAGTATTGAAACCGGAAACCATTAACTACCGCCGCTTACGTCCCGAAAAAGACGGCCTCTTCTGTGAGGCGATTTTCGGGCCTACGCGGGACTGGCAGTGCTACTGCGGAAAGTACAAGAACCCGCGTTATAAAGGAATCGTCTGCGACAAATGCGGCGTTGAAGTAACGAAATCTTCCGTCCGCCGCGAACGTCTCGGCCATATTGAATTAGCTACCCCGATCGCCCATATCTGGTACACCCGCCGTATCCCGTCCTACCTGGGCCTGCTGCTGGATATTTCCCGCAGGAACCTGGACCGGGTACTGTATTTCGCACAGTATATC